>SLJO01000184.1 GCA_007135095.1 Bacteroidales bacterium
CGGCACCCCCCGCAACAAATCAACAACTCAAAAGGGTGGTATTGTGTTCAATCTAATCGTGCCGTGTTAAGTCCTGGTTGAAATCTGCCATCAACAGGTTCATCCTTAACCTTTTGGTAGAAACTTTTTTTGAAGTTCTCCTATTTGCCTGGCATTGATTGGTTTCAATTTACCCAGGGGAACACTCATGGTAAGCGATTTGGCACTGAATTCCGCTACCTCAAGTCGGTCGAAAGTCTGCAAAAGCTTATCACCGGTTACCATTACCGCATCGTTTTCAACGATCACAGCCGGTATTCCTTTCCCCAGAAGGGTAAGGATCAGAGGATTGTGTTTGAAGTATGATCCGAATGGAACTTTGGGGACATCCTGAAGAAATATCCAGCTTTCGGGTATTGTTCTTACATTAAATTCTTCACGGGTTACACCAAAGGCCATCAAATAAGGAGACTGGGTAATTATAATCGAGTTTATATTGGGGAAACGTTTGTATATTTCCTGATGCAGCCATGTCGAGTTACTGGGAATTTTACCAGGTTCACGCATCCCTTCCCTGATCTGAACAACATCCTTGTTGCGAATATCCCATCGGTGCAGGTTAGTTGGGGTAATCAGAAAATCCTCTCTCTTCCAGCGGACCGATACTGTTCCGTAGGAGCTGATCATCAAGCCCTGGCGGCAGGCTCTCTGCACAATTCGCACAATAGATTGCCGTATCTCCCTTTCTTCAGACGGGTATTCCACCTTATCCATTTCAGAAAGCAATGGCGGAAAGCTTGTATGAAACTCCTCGATGTTTCTATCGTCCAGATATTCGGGTTTGCCTATGGTCCTGCCGTTTATAATTGTCCGGGCACAAAACTCAAGAGTCTCGAAACGCTGGAATGCATCTCTCAAATCCGTCCCTCCAACTACCGTACCATGGTTTTCCATTATTACCGCTTCATGGTTTTCCTTGAAAACATCTGCAATCTTGTTTCCCAGTTGCTGGCTTCCCGGCAGGGCATAAGGGGCATATCCTATGGGACCGCAAATTTTCCTGGCCTGGGGGATGATGTTGGTATCTGGTATCTTTCCGACTATACTGAAAGATACAAGAGCCGGAGGATGCGCATGAATAACGGCTCTGATATCCGGACGAAATTCATAAATAGCCCTGTGGAAGGGGAATTCGGATGACGGCTTGTGAATTCCCACGACCGTACCGTCGTTTTTTATGCACATAATATCCCGGGTCTGGAGCGAGCCCTTGTCCACTCCTGCCGGTGTTATCCAGATGTCCCCCCTGTCGTCAATTATAGAAATGTTACCGCCGGATGTGGTTGTTAACCCGCGATTATAGATCCTCTCTAAAATAAGAATGATCTGTTCGGCAGGATGTGTTAACCTGGTATCAAGTATTTTCATTTATCAGATTTTTGGGCCACTGTCAGAAGTCGGTTTACAGCTTCACCCATTCTTTAAGGCCAAGGTTAATTTCCGGAATGGGGCGTGTCATTGCTTTTTCATAAACAACCATGGCTGCACCCAGAGCGGTGGCGTTTTCAATTTCTGAAGTGAAGATCCGTTTGTTGCCGAGTTTATCTGCAAGCAGTCTCAGGAATATCTCATTCTTTGCAAAGCCTCCTGAAATAAAAACGGTTTTTGTGTCATCATTTTCAGGCAGGATGAAGTTAACGGATTTCACACAAAGAGATGTAATATCCTTTACCAGCCTGTGATAAGCTTCTTCAAAACTGGAAAAAGCCTCCAGGTTAACCTCCCTGTCAATAAAGCCTTCCGGTACCCCGTTTTTAAAAAATACTTCTCCACTGTCTGAGAGCCGCCTTATAATCCCTGGATCTGGCGTGATTTTCCTGTAAGCCTGCTTATCTGCGCCAAAATGGGCATTGATCCGGTCCAGGTTTACGTCATGGATGTGGCCCATGAAGAAACGGGATGATTTAACCGGTTTCTGATTGATGCTCAGGTAAGCAAGACAGTCGTTTTCAAGTTGTTCAGCCGTTAGTGGTTCATGGTTGAACGGGTTCATGTTGATGCACCATGTACCTGTTGAAAGGAGGATGAATTTTTCCGAACTCTGCATTATGTAAGGCGCAAGCGATGCTGAGCTGTCATGTATGCCCGTACCGGTCATAAATTTAAATCCTCCCCTGGTAGCCGGGAAGATGGTTTTGCAGGAGACGGGGTCTGGCAGCTGGATTCCCGATTCCTCCAGCCAGGGATGATAAGTCATATTATCAAAATCCCACATGGCGGTATGGCAGCCTATAGAGGTATGTTCGGACACAGTTTTTCCGGTAAACAGATGACTGAAATATTGCGGAAAATGCAGTGTGTTCCTGACAGCAGAAAATATCTGCGGTTTTGTTTTTTTCAGCCATAATATCTGCAATCCCGAATTCAAAAAGCCAAGGGCCGGTGAAGCGGTCCGGCGGGAAAATTCTTTAACTCCCCCGGACATGTCATATAAACCGGCAGCTATGCCTTCCGGCATAGGTTTAAGATAATTATAAGCAGGAGTAAGCGCCTTACCCGACCCGTCCAGATACATAAGTGTGGCCCCGTAAGTTGTAAAATTAACAGCCTTAACCATGTATTGGGAACTCTTCCCAAGCCTGTTGAGGGTTTCAATGATCCAGTCCGCAATTTTGCCGGCATCATCACATTCAAAACCTTCTTCGTCTTTTATTTCAGGAAATTTATTTTCCTGCTCAAAAACCAGGTTAAGGTTTTTGTCGAATAACAGGATCTTTTTATTTGTTTTGCCGATATCAAAAATGGCGATTGTTTCTGTCATAATTATCTATATATGGTTAGCGGGTGAAGAGAATCTCCTTTTCGTATTTCTGTATCTCCATGATGTAGTCCTGTCCGGCGGGCACATTTTCTCCGAGGCAGTAATAATCCCATACTGCACCAAAGGGCATCGATTTTGCTTCCTCCAGCAATGCGAGCCTTTCAAAATACTGTCCGCTTTCATCATATTTCCGAAGCCTGGTTGTCGGACTAAGAAGGGCAAGCATAATGGCTTTCTGGGCCGCCCTTACACCTGTTACGTAGGCTCCTATCCTGTTTATGCTGGCATCAAAGAAGTCCAGCCCGATATTAACCTTATCCAGCTTATCGGCCCAGACTATTTCTTCAAACAATGCCCTGACCTCGTCGCTGAGTGTTACAACATGGTCGCTGTCCCACCTGATCGGACGTGTAACATGCAGAAGCAGTTCGGGGATGAACTGGAATACTGCCGATATTTTATCCGATACCTGCTCGGTGGGATGGAAATGGCCAATATCCAGGCATAACATCATTTTATTGGCTACCGCATAACCCAGGTAGAATTCATGTGATCCTGCGGTGAATGCTTCAAGTCCGATTCCAAACAGTTTTGCCTCAACAGCGTCGGCCATAAGAGATGGATCTATTTTTACCGCCATGATCTTATCGAGCGAGTCCTTCAGGTGTGTCCGGTGTTTGAAGCGGTTTACCGTGATGTCTTTTGACCCGTCTGCGATCCAGATATTATGAATACAGCGGGATCCCAGTTCCTTTCCAAAAAAAGCGGAGATTTCCCGGCATCTTTTAACATGTTCGATCCAG
>SLJO01000171.1 GCA_007135095.1 Bacteroidales bacterium
CATGCAGGCCAACCAGGTGCTTGAAATATTTTTGCAGCCCGGCGTCTGATCCGGTTCCCGCATCCCTGCTGCATGAACAAACTGGCAATCAAGACGATTCATGCCCGGCCTGCCAACAGTCCTGAGCTCAGCAGGCACAAGCTCAGTCAGCAGGCACAAGCCTCATCCTGTACCTGGCAGCCCTTTCCACCTGCGCGGCAGAAAAGCGGTCGGGCCGGTAACTGTCATTTACATACATGAGGGTCTGGTCACAGTAATAATCACTGGCCGGTATCCCCGAGGTACCGGTGGGCACTATGGACAGGGATTCGTCCCAGTTGGCGGTGGTGTAAATATGCCTGTGGGAAGCCCCGTGAACGATCCTGAAGGGATCAGCGATGTTGTATGCATAGGGGCATACGGTATGGAAACTGCCTCCGGGCGCATACGGACCCCTGTTCATGCTGAAAATCATATCAAGCAGCCTGATCTGCCCCATGGGATGGGCTATCTTCAGCTTACTGGCCCCGCCCCAGGCCCACCGTGACGGGCACGTACCAAGGTTATGCTCTATCCATCCGATGGCCTCGTTAAAACTTTTATGCACTAAACGGGTGAATGCATCGTGTTCGTCCCGTGATCCTTTCCGGGATTCTTCCCGGAGCCATGCTGAATGCCTTTTATCCCATACCAGGTCAACTATGTTGCGGGCCAGGATCTTGTCGGAGAGAAATTTACCGAAGAGTTCTTCCCCCATTTCCTCCAGAAGGAGATTTTCCAGAAACCGTATATAGAATTTCTCAAATATCAGTGATGCGGAACTTGAAGGATTGTACACCATATCCCATTCCCTCAGCTTTTTTATCGCCCTGCGCCCATTAGGGGCGGCAGGGGGCTTCCTGTCCATTTCCTCCAGCAGGACAGGCATCATCCGCTCTGCAAGCTTTGATTTCTTATCGCCCAGCATCCTTTTGAAATCTTCAACCGACAGCAGGTCTTTCTCCAGGAGCATCTCTTTTATCCTGTCATAGCGGTTGGGGGTATCAAACCACCTTCCCACGTAATAGGGATAGTCCCCCGACACCGCCCGGTTGTTGGAGGCAATCACAAAACCCTCCGGGGGATTGTAGGTGAAGGGCAGTTCATCAAAGGGCACCAGGCCCCGCCAGTCGTATGTGTCGCTCCCGCCCGGGACCACCAGTTCGTCATTGCCTTTTCGCAGGGGTATGCCTGCGGCGGTCTGGATGCCTATATTGCCATCCACATCGGCATAGGTAATATTCTGGCTTATTGAGATAAAACTACTGACCGCCTCGCGGAACTCTTCCCAGTTGCCTGCCCTGTTTAAAAGCCAGACGCTGCGCAGCTCGTTGCTGTAACTGTTGCCAAGCCACTTCATGGAGACAGCCTTCCCCTCCTGCATCGTAAAACCTGGTATTACCGGGCCCCGGTGTGTATAAAGAATTTCCCTTTCAACATATTTTTTTTTCCCGGTTCCGATCACCTCTCTCCTTGCCTCCATGTCCCTCCACCGGCCCATAAATTTATACTGGTGTGGATTCTGCGGATTTATGGTTTCAAGATAAAAGTCGGTATCATCGACCATGGCACTGGTCATTCCCCAGGCAATCCTTTCATTGTGACCCGCAATGACCAGAGGCTGTCCCGGGAGCACTACACCTGTAACATTGAGCCGGCCCTCTATTATATGATGCATCTGGTACCATGTGCCGGGGGCGGAATAAAACAGATGCATGTCATGGGCGAACAGGGGATTGCCCGTGGTGCTTTTGTCACCCGACACTGCCCAGCTGTTACTGCCGCTGAATACATTCAAACCCATTTCCCTGATCTTCGCCGAGGGTTCAAACAGGCCCTTGCGCAGTGCCGTTTTTCCAAGTCTGAACCGGGGGTGCACCAGGCTCTTCTGCAGGTCAAGGTCAGGGATCAGTTCCCGGAACCTGTCCTCATCAAGTTTCTGCTGCAGACTGTGCAGAATCAGCAGGGTGGACCATTCTCCGCCAGTTTCCCAGGCCATGTACCCCAACAGGTTTACCGAATGCGCGGGTTCCCATTTTTCAGGCCGGTAGCGGAGGATCGAAAATTCGGGCGGCAACCTTTCGCTGTTGTGGTCGATGAACTGATTAACGCCATGGGCAAAGGCTTCGAGTGCATCTATTACCGGCTGGTGGGTGCTGTCCAGCACCATGGCTGATTTTTCGGGTATTCGCAGCGACCGCACCAGTAAATCGGTATCGGTAAAATCTTCGCCGAAAATTTCCGACAGTCTGCCCGTGGATGCTCTCCTGAGCAGGTCCATCTGCCAGAGCCGGTCCTGGGCCATTACATAACCAACAGCACGGTACAGGTCGTTTTCACATTCAGCATATATGGCGGGTACGGCATGCGAATCCCTTATTACAGTCACTTGCCCTCTCAGACCCTCAAGTGTGAGGTCCTGGTTGTAATCGGGAAGAGCTTTTGTGGCGATGTCGCGTACCAGGAGGTATGCTGCAAGAAACAGCACCGGCAATAGAACCGCTGCAATAATAAAAATCTTTTTCAATAATTGCATTGGGGGATATTTACAGTATAAATATACTTAAATTTTTTCAGCTTGAATTACGCAGAATTGCTCTTCCTTTTTTTCTGCAGCAAAAAAAAGGAAGCAAAATTTTTGAACCAGAAAATAAAAAGCACTACACTACACAAGCATTCTGCTTGGTCTACAAGACCAAGCGAGGAGTCGGTATTGGACTACATCCCGGATAATTACTACGTAAGGATACGGGTCAGAAAAAGGCCAGGTAATGAGTGTGCGAATGAACGGGGCACGACAACCGCCCTGAAAGATTTTCGCTTAATGCAAAATTCATATATATTTGTTTTGCAATTCATAACCCCGTGGTTTTGTTTGAATCGCAGCCAGGGTTCAGTGGTGCTGCAACATGCGATCAGGCACAAAAACCAATAATCAGGAGCCCTCAGATGAAGATAATACTTAACAACAGGGAGGAAGAGTTTGACAACGGCAGTATGACTGTCAGCGAGCTGCTTGCCAGGAAAAAATTCACATTTAAAATGCTGGTTATCAAAATAAACAATAAGCTCGTCAAAAAGGAGGAATATGATACGGCAGTTATAAAGGACAGCGATAATGTCAGTGTGATTCACCTTATATCAGGGGGGTAAAGGGTTTTGGCCGGCAGGCAAATCATTCCTGAGGGCATACTCTCCGGGGCTGGCCATAAAATGGCTGTAAAATATGAGAAATACCTTATATATCATCATTCTGATTTCACTCATCAGTGCCTGTCAGAAGCCCGGTGGAGGTCCCGAATACATCATAAAATTCGGTCACCAGGCCAATGAGCAGGATGTGTGGCATAAGTCAGCCCTGTACTTTGCCCGCATTATTGATTCTCTTTCGGATGGCAGGATTGAGGTAAGGGTCTACCCCTCCGAACAGCTGGGAGGGGAGCTGGATATGATACGCAGCATCAGGGCCGGTATAGTTGAAATGACCATTACCGGGGAAAGCATGCAGAACTGGGCAGGGATTACAGCCTTCCTGGCCATCCCCTACCTGATCCGTGACTCCGCCCATCTCAAAATGGTAGTCGAGGGCGACATTGGCAGGGAAATAGACCGGGAGATGATTAATACCATAGGTCTGCGGCCGGTGGGATATTTTGAGCGCGGCCCGCGCCACCTGACCTCCAACAGGCCAGTTTATAAACCCGAAGACCTGGCAGGAATGGTATTGAGGGTGCCGAATGTGCCGCTATTTGTGAAGGTATGGCAGGCCCTGGGCGCAAAACCCACTCCAATGACTTTTTCGGAGGTGTTTACAGCATTGCAGCAGGGAACCGTGGAGGCACAGGAAAATCCCTTTGCCCTGATCTACAGTGCAGGCTTTTACGAGGTGCAAAGATATCTTAACCTTACAGGCCATGTAACAGGGTGGACATATGTTGTAATTGGCGAAAAACAATTCAGTGCACTTCCCCGTGACCTTCAGATTCTTGTTCTCGAGGCGGGAAAAGCCATGCAGAAATACCATGAAAGGGAATTCGGAAAGCAGGAAAGGATGCTGCGCATGCTTTTAGAGGAGAGTGGGATGATATTTACCGAGACCGATACCGAAGCATTCAGGGAGAGGGCTGAAACTGCTGTGCTCGAGATCATCCGGGATGAATACAAGCCTCTGTACCATAAGATAACCCGGATGAAGCAGGATGAAACGGGCAATCGGGAAAACTAACGCACAGGCGTGCTGAAGAGATGATAAATAAAGAAAAAATATTGAGACCGGTTCACAGCATCTTCGCATTCGGGGCCTTGCTGAGCCTGGGGGGAATGATCGTTGTGGTTGGCATACAGGTAATTTCCAGGTTCTTTCTGGAAATTACCCCCCACTGGACAGAAGAGGCAGCAAGGATGTTGTTTGTTTATTCTGTAGCATTTGGAACGGGAACAGGCATAAGCAACGGAGATTTCATAAGGCTGAATCTGATCGGCAAATACCTTTCACCCGCGTCGGAAAGATTTCTGCAATTACTCACTGATATTTTAATACTCACCTTTTCGGTTATTATTATAATTCATGGTTTCAGTTTTGTCAGGCTCGGGATGGATGAAACATCACCTGCGCTGCAGATCTCAATGGGATTTGTATTTTTCAGCATGGTGATAATGGGCCTGGCAATTTTCATTTTCACCATTGAGGCGCTCATCTTCCCTGTTAAAGGCAATAATCAGATCTAACTATGGTGCTCCTTCTGTTCCTCCTTTTCTTTTTGTTTCTCTTCCTGCGCTTCCCGATTGCATTTGCCCTGGGCTTATCTACCCTGGCCTATGTCCTGCTGGCAGGATACCCGCTGGTGATCATCCCCCTTAAAATGTACTCGGGCATGGATGTTTTTGTGCTGCTGAGCATACCGGGGTTTATTCTCGCGGGAAACCTTATGAACAGCTGCGGCATGACCGACCGGATAATCAGGTTTTGCAATAACATGGTGGGGCATATAAGGGGGGGACTGTCACTTGCCAATATCGGAGCGTCTATGGTGTTCTCGGGAATATCAGGCACTGCAATTGCCGATACGGCATCAATAGGGTCGGTAATGATCCCTGCAATGAAAAAGGAGGGTTATGATGCAGATTTTGCCTGCGCTGTTACCTCATCCTCCTCCACCATCGGCCCGATCATACCCCCCAGTCTGCCGATGATAATCGCGGGTTCACTGACAGGATTGTCCATTGGCAGGCTGTTTCTTGCCGGTGCGGTTCCCGGACTACTGCTTGCAACCGGACTGATGGGGGTTTCTTATGCCATTTCCCGGAAAAAGAACCATCCAAGGCAGCCAAAAGCCTCATGGCGTAAAAGGGGAAAAAGTCTGATCCATGCGTTCTGGGCTCTTCTCATGACTTTCCTGATACTTTTCGGCATAATCGGAGGCTTCTTTACACCTACCGAAGCTTCGGTTGTTGCAGTGTTATATGCCTTTCTCACAGGCGGATTTTTTTATAAAACACTTACCTGGAATAAGATTTACAGTGTGATGACAAACTCTGCAGGCACTACTGCCTCCTTGATGGTGCTGGTAGGCTTTGCCAATTTGTTCGGATGGATACTCGTCAGTGAACAGGTTCCGCAGGATCTTGCAAGACTGCTGCTGGCAATTACTGAAAATAAATTCCTGCTGCTGCTGCTGATCAATATTTTGCTTATAGTGATAGGGTCTTTTATGGAAACCATCGCTGCCCTTCTGATTGTTTATCCCATCCTGCTGAAAGTTGCTGTTACTGCAGGAGTCGATCCGATACAATTTTCTGTTATTGCGGTACTTAACCTTATAATCGGCCTGAACACCCCCCCCGTCGGAGTCTGCCTTTTTGTAGCATCGGGCATCGGGAAAGTGCCCCTTGAAAAGGTAGCCAGGGCCGGCCTGCCTTTTTTACTGATAAGCATCATTGTCCTGATGCTGGTTACCTATATTCCTGCCCTCTCTTTATTCCTGCCCGGTTTGTTCGGATAAACAAAAATTCATATATATTGTTCCCTTTAAAGGGTCACCCGGAGGCGATCCTGTGGGGAAGCCGGGGCAGAAAAAATTTCCCGGCAAAGGTTCCCGACTTAAAGATCAATTAAAACACTGATTTATGCAGCAGAGACTTTACCCGGTGCCAGAGGCAGTCAACGAAGTGCCCAAAACCTATGCTCCCGGCTCACCGGAAAGGGAAGAACTCAGGAATGAAATAGAGGATGCCAGGTCGCTGAAAGCTGACATTCCCATGTTTATCGGGGGCAGGGAAATAAGGACAGGAAAGACAATAGAGATCCATCCCCCCCATGATCTCTCCCATTCTCTTGGTCATTATCACAAGGGAGGTTCCGAACATGTTTCCATGGCAATAAATGCAGCCCTTCAGGCCCGTTTAAGCTGGGCAGCGATGCCCTGGAGGGAAAGGGCTTCCATTTTCCTCAAGGCCGCAGCCCTGATAGCCGGACCCTACAGATCAAAGATAAACGCAGCAACAATGCTGGGCCAATCCAAAACAGTGTACCAGTCGGAGATAGATGCCGTTTGTGAACTGGTGGATTTTCTCAGGTATAATGTCCAGTATATGACAGAGATTTTCATGCATCAGCCGAAGTCGACACTCGAGGCATGGAACCGCATTGAACAACGACCACTGGAAGGGTTCGTTTTTGCACTGAGCCCGTTCAACTTCACTGCCATTGCAGGAAATCTGCCAACCGCCCCGGCAATGATGGGAAACACCGTGGTATGGAAGCCGGCCAATACCCAGATATATTCAGCCAGGATTATCATGGAAGTCTTAATCGAAGCAGGGCTGCCACAGGGGGTGATCAACCTTGTCTATGTGGATGGGCCGGTTGCAGGAGATGCAATCTTCTCACACAGGGATTTTGCCGGAATACATTTCACCGGATCGACGGGAGTGTTTCAGGCTATTTGGAAAACCATCGGCAATAATCTGCCTCTTTACCGCTCCTACCCGAGAATTGTCGGGGAAACCGGCGGCAAGGATTTTATACTTGCCCATGCCTCGGCAAAGCCGCTTCAGGTTGCCACCGCACTGTCAAGGGGTGCATTCGAATACCAGGGCCAGAAATGTTCTGCTGCATCACGCGCATATATTTCCCGTTCGATATGGGATAAAGTCAGGGACCACATGACGGCCCAGATAAGTTCCTTCAAAATCGGAGGGCCCGAAGATTTTGGCAATTTCTTCACTGCGGTAATAGATGAACCCTCATTCAGCAAACTCACCGCGGTTATTGAAAAGATAAAGAAAAGTGATGAGGTCGAGATAATTGCCGGCGGAAAATATGACAAATCAAACGGATACTTTATAGAACCCACTGTCGTACTGACCGGTGATCCCTGCTACTTCACCATGATACATGAATTATTCGGCCCCATCCTTACCGTTTATGTCTTTGAAGACAACCAGTTTGAAGACACGCTTGAACTCATTGACCGGACTTCGGTTTACGGATTAACAGGCGCAGTATTCGCAAGAGACAGGGGGGCCATTAACCTGGCTGCCAAAAAACTGGTAAATGCAGCAGGCAATTTTTATATAAATGACAAACCAACAGGATCAGTAGTGGGGCATCAGCCATTCGGGGGTTCCCGTGCATCAGGCACCAACGACAAGGCAGGCTCCATTTTAAACCTGTATCGCTGGGTATCGCCGAGAACAATAAAGGAGTCATTTCTGCCACCGGAGGATTATCGTTATCCCCACCAGGAAGATGATTGATTATATGATGTTGATAAAAAGATTACTTCCACCGGGCTTAGTGTGGTAATTTGTTTTATTTTTGCATAAATACCAATGGAAAAGGTAACAAATGAGAGTCTGGAAAAAACTGCTTCCCTATCTGAAAAATAAATTCATACTTACACTTGTTGTTTTTTTTGTATGGATATTGTTTTTTGACCAGAACAACCTGGTTGACAGACATATAAGCCTGAGGCACATCCGGCAGCTGGAACGGGACAAGCAATATTTCAAGGAAAGCATAAAGCAGGACTCTTCCCGCATGAAGGAACTCAGGACTGACAATGACAATCTTGAAAAGTTTGCACGCGAGCAATACCTTATGAAACGTGATAATGAGGATATTTACATAATTGAGTTTGAGGACTAGTCCCCGCCCAAACACAAACAGACTGATCCAACCGGCCCATTGATTCAGCCTGTGAATAAGTGCAAACAGACAGTCCGGGGTATTTACGGGCCATATTTTATCAACACTTCCAGGTAGTCTGCCTTTGCAGGTTTCGGTATGCCAGCAGGAGACTGCAGATCCCTGCCTCACTGCGAACATTGATTCTCTCAAGTAAAGAAGCCGCAGCCTGGGTTACCGGCCTGTCATCCCTGTAATTATCCCTTGCAAAATTCAGAAACTGCAATAATCTGAGGGCGCTGAACCACACAAAGAATCTTTTCCTGAATGTCAGCAAACCGGCAGAATGCTTGTTCATTTGCGCTACTGCACCGGCGAAATTATTTCTTTCAAGATAACCAGCCATGCAATGGGGAAGCTTGTTGACAATTTCAGCTACCCCCTTACTGCCGGCTCCAAAAAACTCAGGAACTCTCAAAAACAGCGACGACAACTCTTCAAAAGATTCCAAAGGATAGGCTTGCAGCTTCTGCTGACTATCGCAGGTGAGTCTTTTCATGGTTGCACCGGTTCCGAAGGGCACCCTGTCGGATACCCGGGACGAGGGCATTACCCTGGTAGTGTTGAGCTCTGTAAAATTACCCAGGGGAAATATTTTATGCAGGAAATAGAAATCCTCACCCGCTGTTTTTCTGTTCATTCCTCCCTGACGGGCATAGGTTCCTGAATTTACCGCAAAACAACTCCCGATGGTATGAAATGCGTACGGAAAACCAGCCCATCTCATTGCCTGAACAAAATACCGGAGGTATAGCTCATATCCTGTGATGGCCTGGTCAATGGCGGTGGAATCATTTTCACCATAAACAGGATGTTCAAAATAGATTGTGCACCCTGTTATTTCGGGCCTTGAGAAACATTTTTCAAGTTCGGTGAAGTAGCTGGGGTCGCATGCCGAATCAGCATCGAAAGATACGATGATGCCGCGTTCATTATTCGACAGGCTGAACCTGTGAACCGCCTCATCCATGCCTGTCTTCCGGGCAAAACCGGCACCGGCATGCCGGGAGGGGAAAGGGGGCACATCTATAGCATGAACCATGAAATCAGTCGAGGAATGGCCCTCACTCCACTGGCGGACCTGTAAAATCGTTTTTCTGTTCTGGTCGAAAATTGCTTTCCCAGACCCCTCGGGCAGGTTGACCACCACGATCACCTCTACCGGGAAAGAAGGCCTCCGGGCATTATAAAGGGACAATAGGGAATCCAGGATATCCGGTTCATTGTAACAGGGTATCACTACAATCAACGAGGTATCCTTCCGGGGTTCATCAATAATGAAGGGCTGAAAAAACCGGTGCTTATCAAGGTAGGCCGAGGCAAAACCCATAACAGGCCGGCAGCGGCTACCTTTGACGGTTTTGCTGGTAACTTCCGTTAAGTCCGGCAAGCACTTCCCGGGTAATATTCAGGTTCTTGTCTGTGTAGAGCAAGGGGCCACCGAATGAATGGCTGAGTATAAAATGATAGTTGTGGTCCTTATTAAACTCTTCCAGGAAATCATATATACTGTGCTGAAGCTGCCTGTTCATTACCTGTTCTTCTTCCATCAGTTCCTGGGAAAATTCATCACGCTGTCCCATAAGCTCCTGCTGTACCTGCATCAGCTGCATCTCCAGCTGCTGCGCTTCAGAACGGGTAACCAGTCCTTTTTGAACCTTATCCTGAAAATCGTTAACCTGACGTTCATAGGAACGTGAGCTTCGGGTAAGTTCGGCCTCGAGCTTTTGTTGCTTCTCAAGAAACTTTTTCTGCAGGTCGAAGAACATGTCATAATTATTAAGAAGTGTATCAAAATTAACGTAGACAATATTTGATGTGGATGGCAAATATTCTCCCCTCTCTTCATACCCGGCTTGTATATCCGCAGGCGTACCGGATGACGTGAAATGCAGAACATAAAGCACGGCAACAGCTGCTCCAAGTATAACATTAACAATCAACGATGTATTCTTCATCTTTTGGGCTAATTAATTTAATTACATAAACGCTGAAAACAAAAAAATCTATATATTCCTCCCGGAATTATTACGAATTTAAAGTTCACAAACCTACAAGATTTTTATTGATTTCGCAACCAAAAAGATTTATGCCGTTTATAAATAAAGTTAAAAGGGCTATTTGGCCGGAGACCAGGGCCCTGGATCAGTATCAGAAGTATCAGAAATCCGGGCAGGGAACCATTCTGGGTTTTTTGGGAATTCGCAGGGAGGTCCAGGAATAGGTAAGGGAAATCTCATGTGCGCCGCCTGTTGAACCAAGCAAATGTGAGATGGGAAAATCAAAACTGTAACCTATATTAAACTGATCGATCTTATACCCGAGAAGGAAAATTACGGCATCTTGTCCGCCGCTGCTCAGTCCCGGTAACCCCCTGTACCAGGCACCTATAACCAAAGGGTTCTTGTACCAGTACATGCCCACATCAAGTTGATTGAAGGGACCCTGCTGTTTGTACAAAAAGGCCAGCTGAAGGCTCTCGCCAAGTCTTCTGACAGATCGCCCTCCCCTTGAAAACTTGGTTCCCCCGAAAAGGGAATATTTGACCGGAACAAATGCATTATTGGCCTCATCCCCCTCAAACTCATAGAGGGAATGGTTGGGCCTCAGCAGGTGGTCGATCGTGAATCCTGCCCAGAACTGCTCGGAATAAACCATGGCCGAGGTAGAAAAATCAATGCCGCCTCTTTTTCCCAGAGGGGGTATCTCGATGGTGGTAGGCCGCTGGCCGCCGGGTGATATTTGATCGTTAAAGATCAGCTTGTCAAAATCAATGGCACGTTCTGTATAAAAAAAGTGAACCCCGGGCCTCATATGCCATTCACGATTTATGGGAAAATCGTACGAGTATTGCACACCGATGTTTGTTGTCCGGAGATTCCCGCTGCCAGCCTGGTCCTGCATCAGCAATATTCCTGCCCCGCTGTTGTAATTATCAAACCAGTGATCGTATGAAAAAGTATATGAAATAAATTTTCCCGGCAGTTGCGGCCACTGGTTACGGTAATTGGCACCGATCCTGCTGCCATCTGTCAATCCGGCAAAGGAGGGTGCCAGGTATAGCGGGTTTGCGTAAAATTGTGAAAACTGAGGATCCTGAGCCTTTAGTCCGCCACTAAACAAAATTCCTAAAATCAAGAAAAGAAAATATTTCTTAATACTTGCCATATTTGAAAATTCAAAAATTTCGCCAAAACCAGTTAAACCAATTAAAACCCCCCTTTACACACAGTCTGGCAATGCCATCATTCCCCATCGGGCTTTATTTCTTCAGCAGGCAGGGTGACCTTATATCAAAATTGCCCGGCATTTATAAAAACAGCTATAACGGCTTGTTATAGAACTAAACGATACTGGCCTGCTTAAGGTTACATTTAAGAGACATTTTCCATTAAATACAGTTTTCGGAGTGTTAAAAGGATAAATCCCGGTGTAAAACTGTGAAGTATTTTTGTTTAACCGGAACACCGGTGCATAGTTAATTAGATTGAACAAAAACAACCATATGCTGTTTTTTCAATAAGCACAACGATAATTCATACTAATTCTAATTTAAATAAACAGCGATGGATAAAAGAACCTTCTTGAAAAAAAGTCTGACAGGTATGGCAGGATTAATATCATATCCATTAATATCAAAAGCAGTACATCCTGAACCGTATTCCTCAGCCGGCATCAGCTCATCCATGGCAGGCAAATATGAACTCCCCTCCCTTCCTTATGCCTATGATGCCCTTGAGCCTTATATTGACTCTCTCACCATGGAAATTCATCACACCAGGCATCATGCGGGATATATAAATAACCTGAATAATGCACTGGAAAGCGCGGACAGGGATAAGCCCCTTAAATCAATAATGGAATCAATATCTTCCTACTCAACTGCCGTAAGGAATAATGGAGGCGGGCACTTTAACCACAGCCTTTTCTGGGAGGTTATGACACCGCGGGGCAGTGACAAGCCAACAGGGGAACTGCTTTCTGCAATCGAAAGTGAGTTCGGTTCTTTTGATTCATTCAGGGATGAATTCTCCAATGCGGCAGCAACCAGGTTCGGATCAGGCTGGGCATGGCTGGTTGCCAGCGGGGGAAAGTTAATGGTCACCTCCACCCCAAACCAGGACAATCCGCTGATGGATGTTGTGCCCGCAGGGGAGAGGGGCACCCCGATACTGGGGATCGATGTATGGGAGCATGCCTACTATCTCAACTATCAAAACAGGAGAGGTGACTATATTTCTGCCTTTTGGAACATAATAAACTGGGGGGCGGTATCGGAAAAACTAAAACAGGCATGACCCGAAGAGTAAGGGCGCCTTACCCCGCTTGCCGGATAATGCATGATATATGCGGGTCTGACCATATTGCCAGACCCTTGATGTGACAAAAAAGATTCCGTGTTGCCTGCATCCGGCAGCCTGCCTGCACAGACCGGCAGTTAACCGGCAATCCCTGCATACCGCTCTGCTACAAGTGGCCAGTCAACGACCTTCCAGAATGAATTTATATAATCAGGACGTTTGTTCTGGTAGTCCAGATAATAGGCGTGTTCCCAGACATCCAGCGTAAGAACAGGGTTTAATCCCCTGCGCAGGGGATTTCCCGCGTTCGACTCCTGGATAATATCCAGCACACCTTTATCATCTGCTGTAAGCCATACCCATCCTGAGCCAAACAGGGAAGCAGCAGCCTTTGAGAATTCTCCACGGAAGTCGGCAAAGGATCCCCATTCCCTTTCAATAGCCCTGGCAAGTTTATCCTGGGGCTCTCCTCCCCCGGAAGGGGAAAGCGATTTGAAATAAAAACTGTGATTCCAGACCTGGGCCCCGTTATTGAATATTCCTCCATCGGATTCCTTTACAATAGTTTCCAGTGAAGCATCTTCAAATTCAGTTCCCTTTATCAGGTCATTAACTTTGTCCACATATGTCTGATGATGTTTTCCATAGTGGAACTGGATTGTCCTCTCAGAAATGGCAGGCTCAAGTTCATTTTGCTGATAGGGTAAATCGGGTAGTTTAAAGGGCATAATAAGAAGGATTTAATAGTTTATATTTGAATTGGCTTTCCCTATACAATTTACAAATTATCCGGTATAACACCAAATACAAATGGCTGCCTGAAAAAAAAAAGAGAAAAACCGGAACAAAACCGGTAATTCTCTTTTTACCAAAAACCAACTTAAAAAACCCAACCTAAACTGCTGATTTCACCAGAAAACTTTATTATAATTAATTTAATTTCATTTTTTTAACGGCGACTTATCCATTGTTCCAGGTAACTGAATTTTACACCTGTTGAAC
>SLJO01000027.1 GCA_007135095.1 Bacteroidales bacterium
CGGGGAAAACATTAAACTTTCAATCCACATGGAAGATCAAAACCTGCAGATAGAAATTGACGAAAAGCTCATTTCCCAGGTCATGCTAAACCTGCTGAAAAATTCCGCTGATGCACTGCGAAATAACCCCGCTGGGGAGATCGAACTATCATGCAAGAAAAATGCAAAAAGACAGGTGGAAATCGATGTTAAGGATAATGGTCCGGGAATTCCGGCAGAGCTGATCGATGAAATATTCATACCGTTCTTCACCACCCGGGAAAACGGAAACGGCATAGGGTTAAGCCTATCGCGTCAGATTATGAAAGTACACAATGGCAGTCTCAGGGTACGGTCAACTCCCGGCAAAGAAACCGTGTTCACAATGGTTTTTAATTGATTTTAAAATTACTTTTTTTCAACTACGGAATGCCAATTCCCAAATCATCTTACCAGGAATTTGTTAAAAGTTCGTGTGCTGGCAATACGCTGAAATTTGCACCCAACAAAGAAAGAATTGAACCAGGGACCTGATGAAACTTCTATTCGACCAGAATCTCCCTCCAAAGGAGGCTGAATTCCATATGGATTTACTGTTTACTCATACCTCAGCGCCTCCACCGGGTTGCGTTTTGCCGACTGCCAGCTCTGCCAGCTAACGGAAAGAAGTGCTACGGCTGCAGTTATTAATCCCGCCTGTGCAAAATACCACCAGGACAATTCGATCCGGTATGGATAGTTTTGCAACCACTGGTCCATCACGTACCATGCTACAGGAGTGGCCACGACAAAAGCAATGGCAACCCATTTGAGAAAATCCAGGTTCAGCATACCCATTATTTGCCAGGTCATGGCCCCGTTAACCTTCCTTATTCCAATCTCTTTAATTTTTAACTGAATATAGTAAAGGGACATGGCAAAAATTCCCATGGTGGAAATGATTATCGAAAGAAGTGTAAAGGCACCCAGCAATTTTGCCTGCCTGCTTTCCTTTAGGTACCACCGGTTAATGGCATCATCAATGAAACTATAATCCATTGGAATTCCGCCGGTAAAAGATGACTGAACCTCCTTTATCCTGTTAACTACCGAGGCGAGATGAGGACTTTCAATTTTTACCAGTATACTCCAGGGATGCCCGGTTTCAGGAAGTTGCCTGACCATGGCCGGACCAATGCCGGTGTGAAGTGACCTGAAGTTAAAATCTCCGATTATCCCCAAAACAGGAATTTCCTCGTCCCAATACTTGAACCAGGAGGGTTCATCGCCCAGTTCCAGCATCTTTACCGCGGTCTGGTTGAGCCACACTCCTTCACTATCGAATGCCACACCGGTTTCACGAACATCTATACCGAGTAAACCGAAAAAGGCGGTATCAACACTGAAAACCTGGAAACTCATTGGTTTACCATCATAAGTGAAAGACTGGTTGTTGCCTCCGTCAATTGGTGTACCTGCAGAGTATGAAACACCGGCAACACCTGGTATGGCCATAAGCTGCTCCCTGAAGGAAGTCTTGCTTGCGGGTTCAATCGTATTCCGCATATGAAAGATACTTTCAGTATTGAATCCGATATCATAGTTCCTTAGGAATCTCGATTGTTTTGCTATGGTCCACGAACCGACAAGAAGTATTATTGCCACACTGTATTGAAATGCAATCAGGATTTTGGAATAATACGTCTTTGTTTTTCTCGCCATCTTTCCCTTTACAATATCAATCGGATTATAGCGGTTGGATAATACTGCAGGCGAGATTCCCGAAATACCGCCGATGATAATTGTCAATATAACAAGGAATAAAATAAAGGATAATGAAAACTGGTTGGCAAGATCAAGCCTGGTTCCCATCTGGGTATTAAAGAACGGTTCCAGGCATAAAGCCAGAAAAACAGCAAGGATTGTTGAGATTGAAGCCAGAATGACCGATTCAAGGATATGCTGGACGAAAAGGGCGCCTTTGGGACTGCCCATTAATTTTCTAATTGCAATTTCCTTGCTTCTGAATCCTGACTGGGCAACCGTCAGATTGATATAGTTGATGATTGCTATTATCAATATCAGCAGCGCGATTGCAGCAAAAATACTGACAGTGGCGCGGCTGTTCCGTATGATATCCGCACCACCTGTATCACTGAAATAAACACCGGTTAATGGTTCAAAATACAGGGTGTCTGAATATCCTCGCGAAAAGATCCAGTAATCCTTCTTATAATTCTCGAGAATCTGTGGCGCCCTGGAGGGAAGGTCAGAGTTTTCATGGGCAAGGAAATAGAGCCCGAATGAGCTGTTATCATATGATGTCAATCCCCCGGACCAACCCCAGAAATCAAAAAATACAGGAAAATTCATAAAAGCATCCAATTGAGGGAAGTGTGTATTCTCCGGAAAATCTTCTGCAATTCCTGTAATGATGAAACTCATATCGGCAATCACAATCTCCCGGCCCACCGGATCATCATTTTCAAAGTTTCTCCTGGCAAAGGATGAAGACAGGACAATCGAATTCCGGGTTTTAAGAACATCATCAGGCCTCCCTTCCTGCAACGGAAATGAAAATATATTGAAAAATGATGAATCAACTGTCCCCGCCTTAAAACGGACTTTCCGCCCTCCCGGAAGCTCCATATTGTAAGTGATGGTATAATACCTGGTAAAACACTCTACCTCTGGATATTGATTCATGATCTCATCTCCCACAGGCGGTGCAAATGTGGCAGCCCCGTCACGGACAAGCCGGTATATCCTCTCCTTGTTTCCATGAAAATGATCGACCGACAATTCCTGCCTTATGTAAATACTCAGCAGGAGAACAAACGCTATGGAAATTGCAAATCCTGTAAGGGTGACAAGCGTGTATAACTTGTTTCTTACCAGGTATAAAAAGAAATTTTTGATTGTTTGGAACATCATGATGTTAAAATTTAATAGTTCTGACATCTTTTCTGATCACAAATTAAAAATAGTTTCTTTTCATCTTTATAGCTATTTAATTGCCTTTCAGCATGATCATCATTCCTGTGGAACAGAATCCTGGTTCTCATGGAACCTGTCGAGTTAAAATAATTATAACTGCAATGGACAATTAACTGGATAACTTTTTCCTGGGCAATTAAGCCCGGGTACTGAACATTTAAACCAATTACGGATCATTATCATAGTCTGGGCTTTAATTAATAATCATTCATTCCTCAACGCCTCTGCCGGGTTGCGCGTGGAGGCCCATATTATGTGCCATCCAACTATCAGGGCGGTCATTCCGGCCAGGATAACAAATGACCAGATAAAATACACAATACTAAGCTGGATTCTTTCGGCAAAATTTTGCAGTATTGCCCTGTTGATAAAGAATGCCAGCGGATATGCAAAGGCAGCGGCTATAAGAATGCTTTTTGCCATTTGTCCGGAAAGCAGTCTAATCAGGTCAACCATTCGTGCTCTATTTATCTTCCTTATTCCCAATTCCTTGACTTTACGTTCCGATGAATCACCCATGTTCCGGTGTAACACAAAATGCAATGAATGTCACATCCTGTTTGTAATCATAAATGTTAAGTTTATTGCATGTGAGATCGACCGCAGGTCAATAAATCATGGGTGATC
>SLJO01000162.1 GCA_007135095.1 Bacteroidales bacterium
GAGATCGACCGCAGGTCAACCCCCCATGATTTATTCATTGCATTTTGTGTTAAACCGGAACATGGTTGATTCATAAGCCTGTTTAAAAAATTATTATAGAAACCTGGTTTTCCCGGGTCTTAACATCACAGTAAAAAATGATGCAATTTTAGTATTTATTGCCAACTATACCAAAATTATATTAGCCGGTCTTGAAATGCGCCGGGAAAAAGAATTTAAAAAACCGTAATTTTATTGATGGAAAGAACATTCCCTTTAAATCTATTTTAACAATTTAACAGATATGAAGATACTTACAACAAAACAGATAAGGGAGGCAGATGAATACACCATAAAAAACGAGCCCATCAGCTCGTCAGATCTTATGGAAAGGGCGGCAAAGGCCGTTACCCTGTGGATTCTTGAAAATTCTGAAGATACTGAAATCTGTATTTTTGCCGGACCAGGGAATAACGGTGGTGACGGACTGGCAGTGGGCCGGCTTCTCGCAGAAAAGGATATTGAGGCTGATATTTACCTGCTTCATTCCCGGTCCGGTTACTCACCTGACACATCAGAGAACCTGGATCGGTTAAAGGCATTGAATATGAACCCTGTCATAATTGCCTCGGAAAAGGATTTTCCGGTTATTTCTTCATCGGCGCTACTGGTCGATGCCCTGTTCGGAACCGGGCTCAGCAGGCCGGTGACAGGTCTTCCTGCCCGGCTTATCGACCACATGAACAGTTCGGGGGCAGGTATAGTGGCAATTGATGTGCCATCGGGTTTGTCAGGCGATGACAACAGGGAAAATTCCGGGGGCAGCATAATCAGGGCAAAATATACCCTTTCATTCCAGTTCCCCAAACTGGCATTTCTTTTCCCGGAAAACGGAAAATATACAGGCCGGTGGGAAATACTCCCGATTGGATTACACGAGGAATTTATCAGGGAGGTCAAAACAGATTATTATCTCGCTGACAGGAAAATTGTCAGGCCCCTGCTGAAAAAAAGGGAGAGGTATTCACATAAAGGAAATTTTGGCCATTGCCTGCTTATTTCCGGAAGTTACGGAAAGATGGGAGCGGCAGTACTGGCTGCCACATCATGCATGCGCGCCGGTGCGGGCTTGCTTACTGTTCATGTGCCGTCAAAAGGCTGCGAAATACTGCAAACATCTCTGCCGGAGGCCATGATAAGCATAGACGCCTCAGACACCTGCTTTTCAGTCGTCCCCGACATTGATAAATATGATGCCATCGGGGCAGGCCCGGCCACAGGAACTTCAGCAGAGAGCCGGAAGGCGCTTTACGACCTTTTAAAATCGGTTACCCAGCCGTTGGTTCTCGATGCCGATGCCATAAACATAATTTCCCTGCACAAAGAATGGATGAGGCTTATTCCCCCAAACTCAATCCTTACACCACATCCCGGTGAATTTGACCGCCTTGCCGGACAACATAAATGCAGTCATGACCGTTTGATATCGCAGATTAATATGGCAAAACAAAATAAACTGGTTATTGTACTAAAGGGAGCCCATACTTCTGTGGCAACACCTGAGGGATCATGTTATTTTAACAGCACCGGAAGTCCCGGCATGGCAACTGCGGGTTCAGGTGATGTATTAACAGGAATTATTTTATCTTTGCTGGGCCAGGGATATACACCGTCTGATGCCGCCGTTACAGGAGTCTATATTCACGGACTAGCAGGTGATTATGCTTGTTCGGCATACTCTTCCGAAGCAATGATAGCAGGTGATATCAGCAGGAACCTGGGCAGGGCATTTAAATCCTTAAAATCATAAAATTATGCGACACCTTTTTTCAGTTATGCTGGTATTGGCGGCCCTCTCATGGGGTTGTGCCGGTTCAAAAGGAATTGAACACAGAACCTCTGCGGTTAATGCCTCCCAGGCTGCTCACCCGGAAAGTTACACCCTTATATACTCCTTGCCGAAAACTACCCTTAAAGTGTCGGTTGAAGCCACACAGGTAATTACCAGAAGAGGGCCTTACTACCAGTTTGCCGAAAGATACCTGGGTATTTCTGATGTGCCGGGTCAGGATTTAAACAGCTGGCGGATCGGTAATGTTAAAATAAACAGCTACCAGGAAGCGGATCCTGATCAGTTTTATGTACTCAAAACCAATGACAGACACGTGACAAACTTTTTCAAGCTGGATGCCGCGGGATTCATCCTGCCGGTAAACCGGGAACAGCTTCCTGAACTTGAAAGCCATATTTACAGGAAGGAAAAAGAGGAGGACGGAATACTCTATACAGACCTGTCAATTCATCCCAGTGTTGTTGAGGAAACCCGGACGGTAATGCGTATGGTAAGGCAGGACACTGCTTTTGTCAATGTTCCGGTGCTGCAGAGACAGTCGGTAACCAGGAGCCTTGAAGCCAAAGCTGCCGAAGCAGCCGACCTGATATTTGAACTCAGAAGCAATCGCTTCAAACTGCTTTCCGGTGATCTGGACCTTTTTCCTGATGGAAGGGCCCTGGAGGCGATAATAAACGAATTTGCCAGGCTGGAAAGAGAGTATCTGGATCTTTTTACGGGGAAGGTATTTGAGAAAACCCATGAGTTTACTTTCGAATATACTCCCCGTCAGACTGCACTGGAAGGCAGTACCGAACAGCATATACTTTTCCGTTTGTCTGATACCCGCGGGATACTCGCAGCAGATGATGCAAACGGCAGACCCGTTGAATTGCGGCTTGAAAGGGAAATGAAAACCGATAGGATCAGGATAGCCGAACCCACTGCTTCAAGAAACAGCAGTCCGCAGAGACTATTCTACAGGATACCTGACGTGGCCGGGATAAGCCTTACAGATGAAGGTAAAACAATTGCACGCTCGCGCATTCCGGTGAGCCAGTATGGAAAAGTAATCTCCTTGCCCCCTGACTTCTTATGGGAATAGCCCTGACTGGGCTGGTTAGTGTGTCTCCAAACTATTAACGGAAATTACCGGTAAAATTCTCACTGAATTTTTCCCAGGATGTTGTCCTGTAGTGATCTTCGCCAAAATACCTGAGGATAGGCTCCATTTGCTCGGGAGTCCTGAATCCGGGCACTGCAGTCAGAAGTTCAAAATCTTCATTGATGTAAACTACCGAAGGATATGACATTTGTCCCTGAAGCAGTGCAATTGACAACTGGTGGGGGGAACGCCTCCCCTCTCCTTCATTTATAAATTCATGCCCCTGGAAAGTAATTGTGTCCCTGGTCTCCGAATTGAACTTCACCGGATAAAAGTGCTGATTAACATAACGGGCAACCTGCAGGTTTCCAAAAGTTTCCGCCTCCATTTTCTTGCAGAATCCGCACCAGTCTGTGTAGATATCAATCAGTATCTTGCGGGGATTCTCCCTGGAAAGCTCAACAGCTTCTTCAAAACTGTACCACTTTATTTTTTCATCCTGCGCCCTTGTATTTAATGTAAAAAACAAAGTAAGGCCTAAAATAATCGCAAAAATTCGCATCGTGTCCGATTTTATGAGTTTGATAAAAAATTAATGTAATGCAGTATACAACAAAATTTGTTTTCCAATATTATAATTAAA
>SLJO01000283.1 GCA_007135095.1 Bacteroidales bacterium
ATTCAAATTAAAATTAATTCAATCCCCTGTAAAATAACACGATTGCATTCAGGTAACTGCTTGCTTAATTTAGAATCTGTTTTATCCCTTAAAGCCTCATTATAGCATTGCATTTGCTTAATTTTGTTTAAGTTCCATTTAAGTAAAAGAATACTTGTTTTGTTAAATTATTCACAAATAAACATCACTGCAATGACTCAAAATAAAAATTTTCGATGTAAATCCTGGTTGTTCACTATAAGTGTGCTTGTTTTCAACCTGATAACCATTCAATATTCTCACGCTCAGTCCAGGTTCACGGCTACGGAGGTCAGTGTTAAGGTAACAGGCACATCCACCATGCATGATTGGGAAATGCAATCAGATAACGCTGAAAGTGAAGTGCAACTAAGCCTGAACGAGGAAGGTCAGCCTGAGCACATGGAATCTGTTACACTCAGGCTCAGCAAGACCTCATTGAAAAGTGAAAGGGCCGGTCTTGACGGCAGGGCACACGATGCCATGAAAGCTGAAAAGCACCCGGAAATAGTATTCATCACCAATGGCAGTGGTTCGTTAGAAAAAAACGGTGACGGATACATAATAGCCACCAGCGGTGACCTGACAATCGCAGGCGTTACCCGCCAGGTTAGTGTAAAAGCATACTGTGTTAACGGGGACGAGAGCAAACTGATTTGTACCGGTTCGAGTGAATTGAAAATGAGCGACTTTAATATTGATCCCCCGTCTATGGCCCTGGGAGCTTTCCGCACCGGAGATGAAATTACCATTCAGTACCGGGTTGCCTATACAAAATAATTATAACAAACCCATTTGAAGTTGCTGCCGGGTATAATTGGTTGACCTTATGATAATTGTTTTAATATACGGACTCCTTTTTGCTGCAGGTCTCCCGGAAGAATCAGGGGCCCTTGAAAGGGTCTGGCATGTCAGGAATGAAAGCCGGCTGACCATCAGCGGCGAATCAAATGTAAATGATTTCAGGTGCCAGGTGGATAACTATTACAGTGCCGATAACCTGCACCTCTATTCATCTGCAGGGTCAGACTTCCGGTTTTCACAAAACCGTATAGTGATCAACCTGATGGAATTTGATTGCGGCAGAAATCTTATAACAAGGGATTTCAGGGAATCGCTCAATGCTGAACGGGACCCGGAGATGATAATAAGCTTTCTTTCCCTGAACAAGTTACCGGCAAATGCATCAAAAACTGAGAGCCTTTCGGGTAATCTTAAAATTACTATCGCAGGAATTACCAGGGAAGTCGACGTCTTGTTAGAGGCAAGCAATAATGGTAATGGCACAACACTCCTTGACGGCAGGCACCAGTTTCAGTTCTCTGATTTCAATCTTGAGGCGCCCACAAAAATGTGGGGATTGATAAACGTAAAAAATGAACTCGAGGTAAGTTTTAATCTAATCCTTGAAGAGGTCTTGTAAGAATCACTATAAAATACATGCATCTCTGCCAGCCACTTACCATTAAAACTGAGGAGAACCGGGTGAAATTGCATAGGCAGAACCTACTGCAGTGCTATATTCTGCATAATCGGGGATTATAAACTCTTTATTAAAAACCCTGCCCAGCCGGTTAAAAATCTTTGCTGCCTGCGGAAGACCGACCAGTTTGCCGGTAAGAACTATCTTATCCACCTTTTCTTCCCTTGAGGCAAATACTCCCATCATACCGATCGACTGGCATACCAGGTTAATTATTCCCAGTGCCAGATCAGCATGGTTTGCCTTGTCAGAATGCTTGCCGAAATTGGAAGCAGTTGCAGACATTGGGATGTTGCCCATTTCAACCTGGGAAATATCCCTGATATTCAAATCAATATTACCAAGATTCCCTTCCCTCGCAAGCTCAACAATAATATCAAAGTCGGTAGAATTAAGGATATAACGGGACAAACCAATCAGTGTGCCTCCACCGATCCCCGATCCCCCAAGGTGTTTAATATCCCTTCCATCTGCCAGAACAATGGCTGTTCCAGTCCCCATACTAACTACCACGGCCTTCTTCAGTTGCGCCAGGAACAACCCGCCATGCCCGATGGCATTAAACTCCGGCACTCTTTTCAAAGGAATCCCAAAAAGATTATCGCCCAGAAGCTCAGCCCCTACACCCGTAACTGCGATTGTTTGAATGTCATTAAGCCTGAGGGAAAACTCGGTAGTAAACTTGCCCAGCGCACCCGAGGCAGATGTGACGGGGTCATCTGCCTGTACCGAAATCACCCCGCAAACCCGTGTTTTGCTGAAACCCGCAATTTTGGTTGTAGTGCCTCCAATATCTATACCCAGAACCATAACACATTTTTTAACAGAGGAATTCTTGTTTTTGGAATAATTATGATAATAGAACACTTCCGTGGTGGCAAGTTAAAAAATAAAATCTTACGAAGCACACAGGAGTTTGCCTGTTAAACGAAATTTATTTTAATATTGTAACCTCATCCGGGTCATCCTGAAATAACCAATGTGTTTTGATTATAAATATACTATTCCCGAACCTGTTCTGTTTAACCCTGTTAAACACCACGCAGGATTCATATGCGATTTTATTAAAAAAAAGGCAGCCATGGGAAATGTTTATGATCAAAAAACCCTGAAGGCTGACCTCAGCATCATAGGAAAATCACAGATGGATCTTTATACCGGGAGCATTCCACCTTTTGAAATAGCCGGGGAGATCAAGAAGTACCTGACAAATAACAAATTGTTTATGAAACCCGATTATCTTGCCTGGATCGGGAAGGCAAAAGCATCCTTCAGAACCACTACTTTAACGGACGGGTCATTATGGGTTCTGTTACCCGGAGAAATACCCGGAAGATGGGTCCATATTCATCCCGGCCGGCATTCAACACATACAGTGCGGGTGCGGGCAGAAACCCTGAAAACTGCAATCGCGGCGATCTACTATTGCACCAGACACGGGGCGGACTGTTATGATTTAAGTGTAATAAATATTGTAAGGACCAGCCTGCTTGGCCTTTCTCCTATGAAGGAGGTATCTGTGGAAAAAGGAACAGGTAAAGTAATCGGGATTTTACTAAAATATTAGCCTAAGATTTAAAAATAATCTTATTTTCGTGCAACAATTTTACAGTAAAATCAACAGTCATGGAGATGATAATACCACTCCACGCAGATATTCAGCCCGGTTGGTATTAAATTAAAATAATTTTAAACAATCGCTTTATGATACCAGATATTAGTAAGACAAGCCTGAGGTATTTAGTCGGGCTTACTGTTGTTGCCACTCTTGGCGGGCTGCTGTTTGGTTATGACACTGCTGTAATTTCAGGAACTGTAGGATCACTGGAAGCATTTTTCATTGAACCCCACGGATTATCTGAAACTGCCGCAAACTCCCTTTTGGGTCGCGTTGTTTCCAGTGCCCTTGTGGGGTGTATTATCGGAGGACTGCTGGGCGGGATAGTCAGCCTGAAACTGGGACGCAAAAGGGGTCTTATGCTTGCCGCAATACTTTTCCTGATTTCTGCCCTAGGTTCTTCCATGCCTGAAATGTTCTTTGCACCCATTGGAGCGGCAGACCATACCTACATAAACCATTTTGTGTTTTACCGGATCATTGGCGGAATCGGCGTGGGGATGGCATCAATGATGTCGCCTATGTATATTGCTGAAGTAGCGCCGGCAAATATACGGGGTAAATTGGTATCGTGGAATCAGTTTGCAATAATTTTCGGTATGCTGGTGGTCTACTTTGTGAATTACTCCATATCGCTCAGGGGTGATGACTCATGGTTAAATGAAATCGGATGGAGATGGATGTTCGCCTCGGAGGTGATCCCGGCGAGCCTGTTCCTTTTTTTCCTGTTTTTTGTTCCCGAAACCCCTCGTTACCTTGTTATGCGCAATAACCAGGAAGGGGCACTCAATGTGCTTACAAAAATAAACGGGCCGGGAATTGCACGTAAAGTACTGGACGAAATCAATGAAACAATAGGCCACAAACCCGGAAAACTACTTTCCTACGGGATGGCTATCATCGTTATCGGGATCCTTTTATCGGTTTTTCAGCAATTCGTAGGTATAAATGTTGTCCTTTACTATGCTCCCGAAATTTTCCGGAACATGGGTGCAGCAACGGATGTAGCACTCCTGCAAACAGTTATAGTAGGAGTAATTAATTTGTCTTTTACGGTTCTTGCAATCTTCACGGTAGACAGGTTCGGCAGGAAACCATTGATGATAATTGGTGCGTTCGGCATGGCATTCTTTATGTTTGCATTGGGACTGTCATTTTTTTTCCAGCAAATCGGCATTGGAGCACTTTTGTTCATGCTGGGTTATGTAGCCTGTTTCGCCATGAGCTGGGGGCCGGTAACATGGGTGCTGTTATCGGAAATCTATCCCAACCGCATCCGCGGACGTGCCATGGCCATTGCCGTGGCTGCCCAATGGATTGCCAATTACCTGGTTAGCTGGACATTTCCAATGATGGATAAAAGCACGTTCCTGTCAAACCTGTTTAACCAGGGATTCTCATACTGGATTTACGGGTTTATGGGGATACTGGCCGCCCTGTTTATATGGAAGTTCGTGCCTGAAACAAAAGGGAAAACCCTGGAGGATATGGAAAACGTCTGGAAGAAAAACTAATTGCAGTACAGAATTCGCCATTCACCTGCAGTAGCCCTGCCTTGAAGCCGTACACATCCGGCTGTGCCCTGTTGAGAAACCTCCGGTATCTAAATAACCACCGGCAACCTTAATCCAGCTCCCTGGTGATGGCGATGGCGGCAATTGTACCATCGGCAACCGCCGTGGTTATCTGGCGGTATTTCTTGCTGTTTATATCACCCACGGAATAAACCCCTTTGATGCTGGTTTGCATATCCTCGTTGGTCTTTATGTAACCCCACTCATCCTGCCTTAGCTTATCGCTGAACATCGAAAGGTTAGGAATCAGTCCTATAAAAACAAAAACGCCATCTGAAACTATCATTTTACGCCTGCCGGTTTTCAACTCCTCTACCTCCACTTCCATTTTATCACCATTACGTGAAAAAGACCTGGGCTCATGTTCAAACATGAATGATATTTTAGGGTCGGCAAAAGCTTTTTCCTGTGCCTCCATGTTTGCCTGCAATTTATCAAACTGATGAACAATTGTGATTTTCGAGGCGAATTTTGATATAAATGCCGATTCTTCAATAGCCGAGTTACCTCCTCCAATAACTACAACCTCCTTATTATCAAAATATTTGGCATCACAGGTGGCACAGTATGAAATACCGTTGCCCATGAACTCCTGCTCTCCGGGAATATTTAGTTTTCTCGGGGTTGTCCCCGTTGCAATTATGATTTTTTTAGCCTTTACAGTTTCATAATTGTCAATGACAATCTCCTTCTTTACAAGATCAACCCTGCTGACATCAACCGCAACCTTATATACGGTTCCGCATCTTTTTGTCTGTTCAGACATATTATGCGAGAGCATGTAGCCAGGCTGAGGTTCTATAAACCCGGGGTAGTTTGATATCATATGAGTGGTTGCCATATAACCGCCGGGTAGAGCAATATCTATGAGAACGGTATTGATTTTAGCCTGGCACAGGTAGAGTCCGGCAGTCAGTCCACCGGGGCCTGCTCCTAGGATAGCCACATCAGCTTCAGTAACTATGGGTTTCACGTCAGAAAGAATCTTTGCAGTTTTTTCCTTTCCGGCAATATGACCGATCTCCCTTATTATATCAGAACGTTTTATTCCCCCGGCAAGTCTCTGGCATACTTCCTTGCCGTCTTCATAAAAAAGCAGCGTGGGAGATGACCTGATCCCCAGTTTTTCAGCAAGTTCGCGGTTTCCCTGCCTGAAAATCTTAACAAAGACCAGTTCGTTCCCAAAAAGTTTTTCCAGGCTGTCAAGTTTCGGTGCCAGGGCATCACACGGAGGGCATTCGGTGGAATAGAAATCAACCAGCACGGGTTGCCCGCTGCTGATAACATCATTGAATTCTATGGCGGTAATTTCTTTCATGTGTATAGAATAGTTAGTAATTTACTTTTCAATTAGTTGCATTTTGCTGGTAAATCATATTCAGTGTTTGTATTCCCATGAATCACCCTGTTTTATTGACTTCGTCGATTTCACATGCATTATTTTGTCTCGTTTTGCAATAGTTTTTTGGGTGTGAAATTTATGTTATTTTATCTTCCGAAGGCTTATGGCGGGGGCATTTCATAATCAGGTAAGTGCTTTGCTGTCTGTTACTCCGGTCCCTTCATTTAAAATATGCAGAGATGCCAAGTTCAAGCAACTCTTTTACGGGCCTGCAATCCGGGCCCTGGCTGCTCCCGTTCCGGTTTTTGGCCAAAGCGGCACATCCCCCGCCACATAACAGGCTCACATTGCAATCCCGGCACTCTTTTATTGAAAGAATATCCCTGTCAGCCAGGCTGTCGATTTTGTCCTGGTCAATCACCCTTTCGGGGAAAAAGGTTCCCAGCTCCTCTCCTTTTTTTCCAACGGTAGCGGTACAGGAATAAATTTTCCCGGTATAGTCAAAAGCCCATTCTGTTTTGGCGCCCGGACAGGCATCAAAAAGGGGGGAAGGGATCTCTCCATTTTCATACAGTGCCCGGGAGACCGAGAACGACGGTCTGTGAAACTCAAGTATTTCAGGATGCTCCTTTATCATTCTGTACAATTCGGCATACATCCCGATCCTTGAATATAATCTGTTGCTGCCTGCCTGGCATTCATGAAGCTCGTAATTACGGCCAAGCTGTGTACTGAACCCCGGTGAAGCCGTCCATCCCCTGTCAATGGCAAACCTTGCCAGCTCGGGCAGATTGCTGATATTATCCCTGTCCAGAACAACCCTTAAGTTCAGGGGGACCCCGTGTTTAAGCAAAAGATCGGCACCTTCAACTATCCTGTCAAAACTTCCCCTGCCGGTTTTCAGGTAACGCCGTTTATTGTGCACCTCCCTGGTACCATCAATAGTTATCTGGACCTCCCTGATATTTCCCTCCTCAAGTATATCAATATAATCAGCCACATGGTAGCCATTGGTGACTACAGCTATATCAATTCCCCTCTTTGCGGCATTAACGGTAAGGTAACTGATCATAGCCCTGTGGGATTTCCCCGGCAACAGGGGCTCTCCTCCGAAAAGGGTTATGTACTTTTTGCGTTGTGAAAAAACAGTGTCAATGTAGTTAAAAAAAGAATCAGTGACCCCGGTGCTGACCACTTTTCCGGTTAATTCATAATCTCCCTGGTAGCAATAGGAACAATCGAAATTACAGTCGTACCATGGAACGAAAAATAGCTGTAACTCATCGTTTTCACGGTTGTCAAGGAACCGGAGGTATGCTTCCCGGAAACGGTCCTTTTCAACCCCCGGGTCAACCAGGTATCCCCTGTCTATAAACTCATCGTTAATTACTTTCCCTTCAAGCAAGCCACGGCAGAGATTCCCGTCAACTATATCGGCGCTTCCGTATAATGCGTTTATTATAAAATACTCATCAGAGTCTTTTAACTGCGACACTATGTTGAATCTGGATAATTCCATAATGCGGAGACCTGGAATATTTCAGCAGGACGGGTTAGTCATGGCAACCGGCAACTATTTTCGATCTCTTTGCACAACATTGCGCCTGCCTGGTTTGCTTTTCTTTTTTCTTTTCTGTCAGACTTCTCATTATTGCTTATTATGTTTTACTGGTCAACCCGGGCAAAATTAAATAAATTAATCATAAATTTCCCGTAAGACGCAGACTAAAATTACGGTGGGGCATTATATCGCCCGGGCGCCCCATGTATTCGGTATTAAGAACGTTCTTAACTGCAAGTGAAATTTTAAACTTGTCACTGATAAAATAACCTATAAATGGATCCACCAGGAAATGTCCTCCCGACGATTCATTCCAGTAATCATAAAATCCCGGCAGGATGGTTTCCCTTGTAAATTCGCTCAGAAATACATCTTCAATATTCAGTATCGGCGAACTTGCATTTATGCTGAATCCTCCATCAAATTTTCCATATGCACTGCTGAAATTAACCTTGAAGGAATGCATGCGCCTGTATTTAAGATAGACACCGGTGCTCCTGCCGGTCTTAGGGTTGTATTCCACGGGATGCATAAATACATACCCTCCGCTCACTGAATTCTGAAATCTGCCGGTTGCACGGTGAAATACGAATTCAAGTTCACCGCCATACACCCTTGAATGTTCAACATTGGAGGCCATAAATCCGAAACTGACAGCCTCCTCACCGGCAACGGGATAAATACCGAAAAGGTACTCTATCATATCATCATTGCGGGAATAGAACAAAGCAACATCAATTTGTCCGTTAATGATGCCGGTCATGATACCCTGCTTAACACCCAGTTCTGAGCTCCAGCCTGATTCTGACCGTATATCCGGGTTGGGCACTATCCTGACCGACCCCATAGTAGTGGCTGCATGTTTTTCAGCAATTGAAGGGTACCTGTATCCCTGGCCAAAAGATGCCCTGAGAAAGGTATAATCCCGCAGCCTGAAGTTCAGGCCTGTCCTGAAGAGAGGAACAATCCTGTCAGTCACATCATTAAGGGTATTATGTTCTGTCCTCACTCCGGCCACGAGTTTAAGGCGTTCGACAGGCATGATTTCAGCCTGGACATGGCCCGCAAGGTTCAGAGTCTGATGATCGCCATAAAACTCCGATATTATGCGGCTGTAATTTTCCAATAACCCGAAATTCATGGTAACAAGGGGAGATAAATTATACCTGAACTGGTATTCAGCAAGAAAGGAAAGGGCATTACTATTGTTCCGAGATGCGGTAGGATAAGTGTTGTCTGATGATTGCAGCCGCGTTCTCAGGTCATGCCTGTACCTGCCGGTTTTTTCCAGCCTGATAAACGGGTCCAGTGTGACAAGATTACCCTCCAGCCGGTTGGCGGTCGATTCATCCTGTTTCAGCGCCCCGGTCCATGCATTCTCCCAGAGGATGAAGTTGGTAGCCCTTGTCATGCCGGCATTCAGATTCATTCCGTATGTCAGCCCCTGGATATTCTTATCATCATGGCTGATTTTGAAGTTCAGCCTGCCAAGGCGCTCTTCATTCATTTTCCTGTATCCGTTGTTATTAAGCAGGTGCATTGCAACGCTTAAATCAGTATTGCCTGCTTTCCGGATATGAGAAAAGGAAGAACTTTGAAAAGTCCTGGGTGAATCCCACCATACCCAGTTTTGCCGTCGCGGCCGGTCAAACATGCCGGTTTCAATATAGAAACTTGTAACAGGCTCTGTGCCTGCCTCAGCAGTCCGGAAATTTATCACACCATTAAGGGCTGACGAACCATACAAAACAGAAGAGGCACCCTTGATGATCTCAATCTGTGAGATATTTTCCAGTGGCAGGTACTGCCATTTTATATGCCCTGCATCAGCCGAGAGTACAGGCAAGCCATCGATCAGTGCCAGTACCCTGCTGCCCGCCCCGTAGCTGAACCCGCTTCCGCCCCGGATGGATGCCTGTCCGTCAATAACCTCGATTCCGGGTGTTCTGTTTAAAAGTTCGGTTGGATCTGTAATATGGGTGGCAGAAAAAACTTCAGGCCTGATAATATTAACCGAAACCGTGAGCTCCGATAATCGTTGCTCCGACTTTCCTGCACTCACCACGATCTGGTCAATCTCGGCAATATCATAATCAAGTCCGGCATCCAGAACAACCGTATCATTAGCAACCACATACACAGTGAGGGTGACAGGGCTGTATCCCACATACCTGAATGAAAGGCTTACCTCCCCAGGCCCGGCAGATATAATGTAAAAACCATCGCTGCCGGCAATTGTTCCTTGGTTTCTCCCGTAAACAATGCTGGCCGCCGGCAGGGGATCAAGCGTCTGCCTGTCGTAAACCCTGCCCTTTATAATGCCGGTGCTATCAGAAGCTTCGATGGTAATGCCTGCATACAGGATCAGAACCGCTGACAGCAAATGCTTCATATTTTCAATATTTCTCCTTATCGCCGCAAAACAGATATGTGACCCGGCCAAAAGTCAAACCGGCCCCCAACAAGTCATTGCGTGAAATTTTTTTTACATCTCTTTCATTTTGCCCTGAAAGACATCCGGATATCAAGGGTTTCCTGAAGATTTTCCGGATTGGGGAAAAGCGTTGTAATTATCAGTGAACTGGCTGTAAGCTCAACAATGTTGGCATTGATGGGAAAGGGATATGCCGGTGTAGTAATCCTGATCTGGGTTTCGTCCTGCCTGAATTCCCAGTTACCGCTTAATTCTCCGAAACTGCCAGTTCCGTCTTCCCTGAAATCGGCCTCCCCCTTAAAATTTGCCAGCAACCCTTCACTTGCATCAATCCCGTTTACAAGCAGCTCTTCTGATACCCAAACAGGAGATGTCAGTAACCTGAACCTTTCAGATACATCATCATCATCGTCCTTATCGCACGATACATAGACAAGGAGCGAGAGTAATAACAACAGCAAGCCTGTTTTTTTCATAATTATTATTATTTTTAATTTTTTGTAAGTGAGTAATTAGTCACTGATTTTCTTAGCAATATCCTATACATGTGACCTGACAGCATAAAAAGTGGGACCTTGAAAATTATATCCATATAAAATCCAAATCACCCTTTTTTAATGCCTGAAATCGTGAGGCTGCAGACCTTAATCTTTCCCTTCCCGTAGGGTTTGCTCTCTTCAATTATTTTCACCTCTTTAAAGCCCGCTCTTTCAACCGATGCAAAATATTCATCACGTGTTACAGCGCCGGCCCAGCATTCAGCAACCAGCGCAGGATCGGAACTGTACTCATGAGCTACAGGTTCTGAAGAATAGATATCACTTACAACGAAACGTCCGCCGGTCTTAAGCAACCGGTAAACCTCGCTCCAGACTTTGTCTTTTCGCCTGATATGATTAATAACGCAGTTTGAAAGTATCAGGTCGGCCGTATTATTCTCAAGTGATATCTCCTCCAGATCAGACAGGATAAATTCCACATTCCCAATCCCGAGTTTTTCAGCAGCAGACTTTCCTTTTCTGATCATACCGGGGGTAGAATCAATTCCGTATACAAACCCCTCCGGGCCAACCATTCCGGCAAGCCTGATCACATCCGTCCCACGGCCGCTTCCCAGATCTATGCATACTTCGCCCCCGGCAGCATAGCTGTTTTCAAAAGCCCCGCCGCAGGAAAGGCAACAAGTATCATCGGCAAGCTTAGTATATCGTTTTTTTACGGCTTCTTCCATCACAATATTGCTGAAGATATTTTAAATACAAATGTAACTAATTTAAGCATCAATACATCTAGATTAGCAGATATTCCGGACAGCTTACCGAACGGCAGAACTTAAATCCGGGATAGTCAACCCGGATACAGGCCAGGGGATCATCCCCCTACAGGTTATTCCTTATGTAGCCCGGCCTGTCAGTTGTTATGGATGATGCTCCGTACTGCTTGAAATCCCGGGCTATTGAAGCATCGTTGACGGTCCAGACGTGATATTGATATCCGGCAGCAACCACTTCATCGATAATTTCTGTTGTAACCAGTGAGTGATGGGAAGAAAAACCATCGGCACCGATATCCTCAAGCGTTGCCAGTATGGTTTCCAGACCAGGAGTAACATTTCCGTGTTCGTCCTCCCTGAATCCCGACAACCAGAAGGCCTTATGCATGGGCCTGCGGGCTTTAAACTCTTTTATAACTTCACTGTTAAAGGAAATTAGAACGATCTGATCCGGCACGAGTGATGAACGCTCAATCTCTTCGTACAACTTTTGTAATATTTCAGTGCCTGTTTTTATTTCTACGAATATTTTCTTTCCCTGCGGAACGATTTCAAATACTTCGGCCAGGGTCGGCATAATAGTACCTTCCCACTCTGCCCCTTTCCATGACCCTACATCGAGTTTCCTAAGCTCATTGAGCGTGGATTCGCTGACCAGCATATTGGTATCTGCCACCCTTCCGGTATTTGAATCATGAATACACACGATTTCTCCGTCGGAGGTCAGGTAAAAATCACCCTCGATGGCATCGGCATCCTGTTCCCATGCAAGCATAAAAGCCGGTATTGTGTTTTCAGGAGCATAGTAAGAAGCCCCCCTGTGTGCAACTATGACCGGATCGGGAAGGACCGGTGCAGTACATCCTGCAACTAAAATTACAGCAATCATTAAATACAACTTGTTGGTCATCATCAGAAAAATTTATCAGGTTATTTTGGTGGTTAACTGGTAGTACATCATTAAACAGAAATATGTTGAACAGTCCGGATTTTAATTACCGGTACGGACAAAATCAAGATCAATCCATAGCCGGGCAGGCCTGGACAGATTACCTGCTGCGGCCCTTTGTGCTTCCATCCGGCTCCAGTCGGTCATCATCCCGGGACTCTGCCCCGGCATGCGGCCTGACATTCCGCTTTGCGGCCGCCTCCTGTCTGCGGGTCTCCGCCCATCAAAATCCTGTGCTCTCCTGGCCGAAGATGGGGCTTCAAGATGACCGGTTTCAAGCCCGATACTCATTTTCCCCCTGCCAGCCGGACTGTACCCATGCTCCAGGAGGCCAAAAGGCACTGTCGCCCTGTATATTAGCACATCATCGACAAACCCCGCATTGATACGTATCTGGCTGTCCCTTCTTTTTACCGTTCTTACCGAGTTTCCGTAAATGCCTATCAGCTCAATTTTATCGGTTCGCTCAAGTAACGACCTTAAATCATCCGGTGATCTGGCAGGAGCCATAACCTGTTGATTATTTAGAAGATTATCCGCCGGAGGAAACCTGAAACCCTGGTTTTTATTATGACCGCCGGTCCTGTCAGTCCATACGGCAAGACCGAAAAAAACAATTTTCCTTTGCAGATCCTCATCGGAGGTTGCAAGTATCAGGTAAAGGTTTTCCTTATCGTAGTCAAATTTATAAAAAAATCCGCTATTTTCATGGAACTCCATCCTTTCTGTGATACCGGAATCAAAACCGGCAATGGTCAGATCATCCTCTGCCTGTCTTAAATTAACAATTGCAGTTGGTGTTTTGCATCCCGATAGAAACAAAACAGCAATCGGAAGCATTATCAAAAATTTCCTCATCTTTTTATAATTTATTCTCATGAACCATTTACCAAACAGCCCGGCAATAATGACCGAAACAAAAAATGATGCCGCAAAAATACTCTAATATATAGTTATAATGCCTGAATCATTCATTTTATTCATAATACCGGATCAGAAAAACATCAAAAATCGGAAAAATTACAGTACGGTTTAATGAACCCATATTATCATAATTGTTAAACGTACGCGTTCAAATAAAGTTACACCATTGCGGCTTGCAGCCTTGCCCGTTA
>SLJO01000188.1 GCA_007135095.1 Bacteroidales bacterium
AAATATTTTAATCCCAAAAAGATCTCTATGACTATATTAAAAAAGGCAAGGAGTTTTTCCTCAAAAGCATTTTCAAGATCTCTTGACTATATAGAAATAGTTGGCAACAAACTTCCCCATCCGGCAACAATTTTTGCCATGCTGGCGTTTATAGTGGTCCTGCTTTCAGCACTTACCTGGTGGGCCGGAACATCGGCCGTCCACCCGGTTGATGAGAGCCTGGTCATGGTGAATAATCTTTTAAGTGCAGATGGTATCAGGTGGATGTATACCAACCTTCTGGATAATTTTCTGAGATTCCCTCCCCTGGGTTATGTCCTTGTAGTGATGATAGGGATCGGGCTTGCGGAAGGCACCGGCCTTTTTGCTGTAATGATAAGATCACTTGTGCTGAGTGCCCCGCCGAAACTGATAACATATGCGATAGTTCTCGCAGGCATTATCAGCGGACTGGCGGTGGAGGCAGGCTATGTGATCCTTATACCCCTTGGCGCCATGCTTTTCCATGCCCTGGGAAGGCATCCCATGGCGGGACTTGCAGCAGCGTTTTGCGGGGTAAGCGGGGGCTTTGGTGCCAATTTCCTCATTGGCTCTGTTGACCCGATCCTGGCAGGCATATCCACATCTGCAGCACAGCTCATCATTGAAGATATGGTCATTAACCCTGCGGTAAATTACTATTTCATGATAGCCTCAAGCTTTGTGGTTCTTTTCACGGGCACCTGGGTTACCGACAGGATCGTTGAGCCCAGGCTTGGCAAATATGAAGGCACCACAGAAAAGTTTGCCATTGAGAACCTGACGGAAAAAGAGAACAAAGGACTGAAATGGGCAGGCCTAACGGTTCTTGCCTTCGTGGCACTGATGGCCCTTACCATCATTCCTGAAAACGGATTGCTCAGGGACCCCCAAACCGGTTCCATACTTCACTCTCCTTTTTTTGATGGCATAATAATAGGCATACTCCTGTTCTTTTTCATTCCTGCACTGGTTTATGGTGCAATTGTCGGGACCATAAAAAATGACAAGGACCTGATGAAGCACATCATCAGGTCTATGTCAGGTATGGGCGGGTATATTGTTCTTGTGTTTTTTGCTGCACAGTTTGTCTATTTTTTCAATCACAGCAATCTCGGACTCATCATTGCAATTAAGGGGGCTTCGGCCCTGAGGGATGTTGGCTTCACCGGTCCCATGCTTATCGTAGCCTTTGTTTTTCTCTCGGCTTTTATAAATCTTTTTATGGGAAGTGCATCGGCCAAATGGGCAATCATAGCGCCGGTGTTCATACCGATGCTTATGCTCCTTGACAACCCTTATCACCCGGGTATAACCCAGGCGGCCTTTCGGATTGGTGATTCGCTGACCAACCTGGTAACTCCGATGATGAGTTATTTTGCCCTTATAGTGACCTTTGCCCAGAAGTATGATGAAAGATACGGCATCGGCACAATTATTTCCACGATGCTTCCCTACACTGTCTTCCTTTCAATTTTCTGGACACTTCTGCTGGTTTTGTGGATGTACCTGGGATTCCCGCTGGGACCGGACGGGCCTATTTTTATCGGGTAGAATTCTGCATACGGAACGGGAACCTGAAGTGCCGGGTAATCAAAAGCCGGAAGGCGGAATAAGGAGGATGCTATTCCAGGGCCTTAACCACCTCGTCGGTAACATCAAGGTTATGATAAACATTCTGAACATCATCATCCTCTTCAAATTCCTCAACCATCTTCAACACCCTGAGAGCAGAATCCAGGTCCAGCTGCTTCAGGTCATTGGGCATGCGCTGAAGCCCTGCGTTCTCGGCCTCGATGCCCATATCGTCAACCTTCTTCCTTACGTTTCCAAATTCTTCCATGGGGGTGGTAATATAATAAATGCCCTCGGTTATTTCCAAATCTTCAGCCCCGGCATCAATAACCTCCAGTTCAAAAGATTCCTTATCTTCAATTTTTTCACCATCAACAGTTATCACTCCCTTACGATCAAAAAGAAATCCAAGAGAACCATGAGTGCCAAGGTTACCTCCCCTCTTATTAAAAATGGCCCTGATATTCCCGACTGTACGCAGGTGGTTGTCAGTCAGACATTCTATGAATACGGCCACGCCTCCTGGCGCATACCCTTCAAATGTGGCTTCCTGCAAATCGGAAGGGTCTTTGTCAGCCTTATTGATAGCCCTTTGAATGTTATCTTTGGGCATATTTGCCCCCTTGGCATTGGACACTGCAAGCCGGAGAGCGGGGTTTGCTTCAGGATCAGCACCTCCCAGCTTGACCGCGATCTCTATCTCCTTGACAATTCTGGAGAATATCTTGGAGCGTTTTGCATCGAGGGCTCCTTTTTTTCTTTTTATTGTTGACCATTTACTGTGTCCGGACATAACTTAGATATATTTTACAGCAAAGATAAAACATTCCTGCCAAATCAGTTCCATCGGCCTGTTCACTGAATGCGCGGATAATTTTCCTTTGTAATTCAGACAGCAACATTTACCTTTGCGTGAATTCTTTATACAATTATGCCTTTAAAAAACGCAAATACATTTTCATCGCCTGCAGGCTTTACCACTGTAAATTGCCGCAGGCTCTACATGGAAACCTACGGCTGCCAGATGAATGTAAGCGACTCAGAAGTCGTTATCTCCATCATGAAGGATAATGATGTTGTCCATACACCCGATATAAATCAGGCGGATATCATACTTATCAATACATGCTCCATAAGGGAAAATGCTGAACAGAGGATATGGGGGAGGCTTGATGTTTTCAGGCAGATCAAAAAGACAAAGCCTGACCTTATTGTCGGGGTTATTGGTTGCATGGCGGAAAGACTCAAAGAGAAATTGCTTGAAGAGGAGAAGCTGGTCGACCTGGTGATCGGTCCCGATGCCTACAGGGAATTGCCTGTACTTCTGGAAGAGGCCGGAACCGGCCAAAGGGCTATAAACGTATTGCTAAGCCGGGAAGAAACCTACGCAGATATCAGTCCGGTAAGGACCGGCAAAAACAATGTGTCTGCGTTTGTTTCCATTATGAGGGGATGTAACAATTTTTGTTCCTATTGCGTGGTGCCGTATACCCGTGGAGAGGAACGCAGCAGGGACCCTGAATCCATATTCAGGGAGATAGGCGGGCTGTCAGCCGGGGGGTACAGGGAAGTAACCCTGCTCGGACAGAATGTCAATTCTTACGGGTGGGGAAAAAATCCCGGAACCACATCCACTGACTTTTCTGATCTGCTTGAAAAATCGGCCGTTGAATACCCTGATTTACGCATTCGCTTTTCCACCTCCCATCCCAGGGACATAAGTGACAAGCTGCTGCATACAATAGCCCGTAATCCCAATATATGTAAGCACATACACCTGCCGGCCCAGTCGGGCAGCAGCAGGATACTCAAGCTAATGAACAGGGGGTACAGCAGGGAAGAATACCTGGAGAGAATAGCCGCCATCCGCAGTATAATAAATGATTGTGCCATCTCGACCGATATTATCACCGGTTTTTGTTCGGAAACAGAGGAAGATCACATGCAAACCCTTAGCCTGATGGAAGAGGCGGCCTATGATTTTGCATATATGTTCAAGTATAGTGAGCGACCGGGCACTGATGCCGCTGAAAAACTCAGGGATGATGTTCCGGAGGAGATCAAGTCGAAGAGGTTAACCGGGATAATAAAATTACAGGGCAGGCTCTCTGCCAGGAGCAAAGCGGCGGATTTGGGAAAGACCTTCAGGGTGCTTGTTGAGGGGCGCTCGAAAAAATCAGAACTTGAATTATACGGCCGGAGCTCTCAGAACAAGGTGGTGGTATTCCCGGACACCGGTTTAAAGCCCGGCGATTACGCTAACATCAAGGTTACCCGGTTTACTCCTGCAACACTGATCGGTCTGCCCGTATAGACTGTACATCCCTGCACAAGCAGGACGGGTGCCCGTAAACCCTGGCACACCGGTAATGGCATAAAATTTCTTCGCTGCCTGAATAACAATAGCAAAACCGGCAGCCGCATAAATCCTGCGGGGCTGCCGGTTGCAAAATATTTCTGGAATCTGTGCCGGCTATTCAGCTAGAAAGCAACTCCCGCTGTAACGCCAAACCGTACACCAAAACCATCAAAGAACCCTGTATCAAAGCTCCCCTGATTGCCAGCATCAACTTTTATCTTCCCGGAAGAATACGAGGGCCCGATAAATCCCTCAAGGCTGATCCTGTTTCTCAGAAGCCTCTGGTAACCAACAAGCAGTCCCCCGCCCATAGCCGAATACGTAGCTTCGTCGTTACCAATATCTGTTGATAAATTAAAACTCTGGTAACGCAGGTAAGGGGCAACAAATGTGCCTGAAGGACCTGAGTGGGATTCTGAAAGATAATACCTGAATTCGGGAGTAATTCCAAAACCCCTGAACTTTGTATCGACAATGGATGCACCGGTATAGAAAAAACCAAGTTGCACGGTCATATGATCAGCCATAACCCTTTCAAAAAAGAATGAGCCGGTACGTGCTATCGGACTGAACAGATTGACTTTAACAATATTTTGGCTGGCAGACACCTCCTGAGCCTTCAGGGGCAGTATCATTAAGAATCCGGCAGCCACCATCAGTAAGCTTTTAAAAATAATTTTCATGGAATTCGGGTTTAGTATTAAAATTAATCCGGTTTAATAAATAATTCCGTTCCTTAAAAAAGCAATATTCACTTAATTTATGAACGAACTGTTGTATTAACGAAATGCAGGGGAAAAAGGTTACATTCAGAAATTACCTTATCTAACCATGTTAAATACAAGAAAATTCCGCTTCCCGGATTTCCCGGGGAGCGGAACCTAAAATACTGACACCGTTAAAGTCAGCGACCGGTTATGCTAGTGTCAATCCAAGCTCCTTTAATTGGGCAGGGTCTATGGCTGACGGAGAATCTATCATCAGATCCCTTCCTGAATTATTTTTGGGAAATGCTATTACATCCCTGATAGTGCTGCAACCGGAAAAAACGGCAACCCACCGGTCAAAGCCAAATGCAACACCGGCATGCGGGGGGGCTCCGTACCGGAATGCCTCCATTAGAAAACCAAACTGCTTCCGGGCCTGCTCATCTGTGAAACCAAGCTTTTCAAACATCTTTTTCTGAAGGTCCTTATCGTGAATACGAACGGAACCCCCTCCTATCTCAACACCATTAATAACCAGATCATATGCGTTGGCACGGGCACTTACCGGGTCAGTGTCAAGAAGGGAAATATCCTCGACCCGGGGTGAAGTGAAAGGATGGTGTTTTGCATATAACCGGTTTGTTTCCTCATCCCATTCAAAAAGAGGGAAATCGATTACCCATAGTGGTGCATAATCATCTTCCTTTACAAGGTGAAGCTGCCTGCCAACTTCAAGCCTGAGTTCCGATAATGCCTCCTGGGTGGGAACCCGGTCGCCCGCCAGAATCAGCAACAGGTCGCCCGGACGGGCCATGAATAAATCAATCCACTTTTTAAGGGCATTTTCATCGTAAAATTTATCGACCGATGATTTGATGGTGCCATCCTCATTATATTTTACCCACACCAACCCTTTTGCACCGATCTGGGGTCTTTTTACAAATTCTGTAAGCTGATCGATTTGTTTGCGCGACCAGGAGGCACATTTTTCAGCACAGATACCTCCTGTGTAGACTGCATCCTCAAAAACCGGGAAATTGTATCCCCCCACATAACCGGAAATTTCAACTAGTTCCATTCCAAACCTTATGTCGGGCTTGTCAGTCCCGTAGCGGTCCATTGCATTACTGAAGGTAAGGCGGGGAAACGGGCCGTTGAAAGTTATATTCTTTACCTCCTGGAACAGATGTTTGGCAAGGCCCTCGAAGGTGTTCAGCACATCTTCCTGTCCGGCAAAGGCCATTTCACAATCCACCTGGGTAAATTCCGGCTGCCGGTCTGCCCTGAGGTCTTCATCCCTGAAGCACTTGACGATCTGAAAATATTTATCATAACCCGCTACCATCAGCAACTGCTTGAATATTTGAGGAGACTGGGGCAGGGCATAGAACTCCCCGGGGTTCATCCGCGAGGGAACAACAAAATCCCTTGCTCCTTCGGGAGTTGATTTAATCATTACCGGCGTTTCAATTTCAATAAAGTCCTGATTAATCATGTATTTCCGAATTCCGGCAGCCATACGATGACGTAATTCCAGGTTCTTTTTCATCCTGTTCCTTCTCAGATCAAGGTAGCGGTATTTCATTCTCAGTTCTTCCCCTCCATCAGTTTCATCTTCTATGGTAAACGGAGGCAGCGCTGAGGGATTGAGCACTTTCAATTCCCTTGCCTCAATTTCAATGTCACCCGTAGCCATTCCGGGATTTTTGTTGGAACGCTCCCTAACCTTGCCGGTAACCTGCACTACAAACTCACGACCGAGTTCCCGGGCTTTTTTGCATAATCCGGCATTCGTTTCAAGATCAAAAACAAGCTGGGTTATTCCATAACGGTCGCGCAGATCTATAAAGGTCATGCCGCCGTGGTCACGTGAGCGCTGTACCCATCCGCTCAGTTGTACTTCAGCATCAATATGAGTCGGGTTCAGTTCTCCACAAGTATGTGTTCTGTACATTTTCTATTGTTTGGTTTGTTTGCTAAATTAACAATAATTTTACACTTGCTGCCACCCTGCAAAAAAAGCAACAGTGGCAGACTTCACCAAACATAAAAGCAAATGGGAATATCCCTTTTTTCTGACAGTTACTTCATGAAGGAGGCACTCAAAGAAGCTGAAAGAGCTTTTGAAAGGGAAGAGATCCCGGTTGGTGCGGTAATAGTGTGCAATGACATTATCGTAGCAAGGGCACATAATCTCACCGAAACACTTAATGATGTTACCGCACATGCTGAAATGCAGGCATTTACTGCCGCTGCCACCAATCTAGGCGGCAAGTATTTGTCAGAGTGCACACTGTATGTAAGTCTGGAGCCATGCGTAATGTGTGCCGGAGCAGCTTTCTGGACCCGGATCGGCAAAATAGTATGGGGGGCATCGGACGACAAAAGGGGCTTCAGCCAGATCAGCGAAGCAATCCTGCATCCCCGTACCGAAATCGTTTCGGGAATAATGGAAAATGAGTGTTCAATGATCTTAAAGGAATTTTTCCTGAGAAAACGATAGACCATAAAACTGCAGTTCGGCTTTGCATTCAGTAACGGTAATAACTCCTTGTGCACCTGCCGGCAACAAGCTGTCTCTAAAGATCATGCAAGCATAATTAAGCCGGCATGGAAAGCTTTCCCTGCCGGCTTAATAAGTCAACTGACCATTTGAATTATCAGAAATTCAGATCCATATTAAGAGCAATTGCCTTTACCAGCTCAAACTCTATATCTCCATATCTCGGATCCCAGGGGGTACCCCCTGCTTCGGTAGCAATTTCCCTTTCTATTGATTGTGCAGCAGAGCGGTTATTGTTCAGCATGGCCCTGGTCCATTTTAAGACCGGATCATTTGGTGAAGTTTGCTGCCATTGCTGAAGAAATCTTTCCGCCTGATTGTTCATATTCAGTTGCCTGAGCACAGCCAGGTACAAAAAATCGGTTGAGTTGTACCTTCTGTGCCGCTCCTGGGTAAAGGAAATTACTTTGTTGAATAACTCTTCTGCTTTTCCCTTCTCGTTTATGCTCAGGAAGTAATTGGCTGCCAGAAAGTCCTCGATTCTCTCATCTACCTGAAAAGGCCTTCCCACTCCAAGATTTTCCGGCCAGAGGCGGGCTTTTTCTATTGATTTTATGGCCAGATCAAACTGATTGTCATTTAAATAATTCAGGCCCTCCATCAGGGCTGCCTGCCGGTAGGTGGTTCTTCCCCGCCATGCACCCTCGGTGGGTAATATGACAGTGTTTTCCAGCACCTCCAAACTGGCGGAATACTGGCCATTTATCATTAAACAATTGGCATAGGCAAAAGCCACCACATAGTTGTCGGGAAACATTCCCACCGATTCTTCAGCAACCCTCAAAGCTTCTTCTGTACGGTTTCCCGCCAGATAATGATCGATCATTGCCATGGAAGTCCTGTAGTCGTCGCGGCCCAGGTTATACGCTTTCAGAATGTCATTTTCGGGACTGTAGCCCGGTTCATCTCTCAGGAGGTCAGTCCTGGCCAGATAAAAATATGGAGAATCAGGGGCCTGACCGCAGGCGTAGAACAATTCTTTTGCCAGGTCCTTGCTTCCCAGGCTCCAGTGCAGCAATCCAAGATAGTATTTTGCTTTCCAGTCGTCCGTCCTGCTTACGGCCCATTCCAGCATCGGCACAAGCTCCGTCCTGAAGGGAAAAACAAAATCAGGAGAATGGGAAATAGCCTGATTGAAATAATGATCGGATTTTTCCCTGTCGCCGCTATCATTATATAAGTACGATAGTTTGAGATACACCATTGCCGCTGGGGGTGACATTTCAAGCAATCTGACCGCCTCGTTTCTCTCTCCTATATATTCATACCACAGGGCCATTTCGGTATAGGTCTCATGCGGCAGTTCATTCCTTATCATTGACGTGAAGCTGTCGGCCGACCTCCGGTCTTCGTTTAACAACAATTTCTCAAACCGGCTGAAATGATTCAGCGGAGATATGCCTTCCAGCCTGCTGATAAATTCTTTTGCTTCATTGCTGTTACCGTTCTTCCTTGATATTACTGCCGATAATACAAGGGCCTCCTCATTATTGACATCACTTTCCAGGATTCTCCCGGCATATTGCCTGGCTTTATTCAGCTCATCCTTTAAAATGAAAAATTTAGCCAGTTCAATATTCGCGGCAGTCCGGTAAGAAGGTGATAATGTAGCTACGGCAAATCCATCCTGTGCATCAACAAGGCTATTCATTCTCCTGCTTATGAGTCCAAGCAAAAAATTTGCCTGGGGGTCATATGTATTTATTGAAAGGGATTTTATTACATTGTCCAGTGCACTTTCAAAATCGGATTTTCTGTAATACAGCTCTGCAATATGATTAAGTGCGGGTGCATATAACGGATCTTTTTCAAGGCAGGCCCTGAAACTTAGGTAGGCCCTGTCTAACCTGTTCTGATAAACCCAGTTCACACCATCGGTAAAAAGACCATAGACAGAGTTCCAGTCAAAATCTTCGGGCGACTCAAGAGGCCGGCTGGTGGCAGCCTGATCTTCACCTTCCAGGTAAATAAATTCCTGGTTGTTTCCGAAAACAACCTTTAATGGCTCCGATTCCGGGTTTTTTGAAATATTCATTTCCCAGGTTTCAAGGGGCTTAAGGTCTACACTGAAGCTATATTTTAATTCATCACCAAACCAGACCTCTATATCGTCCTTGATTGATTGCAGCGGTGATAAATACAGGTTCTGGTCATTCGCTCCTTTTACCACATTCAACGCACCCAGGTAATTTGCCTGAACAACTCCTCCGATATCCATAATGGGATACCAGTATTCCAGGAAGGTATCTGTAGTATATGGTGCAAAGCCAAAATGTTTAAAGGGAGTCCTGGTGCTGGGGGCAGTGGCCTGGTTAAATAATCTGCCGGATTGCAGCTCAAGGTACTGCCCGTCTGAATCGGTCAGTAAATCCTCCCATATCCCGCCCGAGCGCGATGAAGACCAAATAAACACCTTTTCGCCGAGCTTATCGCCATACATTGAATAATGTCCCGAGCCAAAATCCAGGTCATGCCAGTAAGCTGCATAAAAATCCTGTACTCCGCCTACAGCATGTTCAGAAAAACTGCCTCCGAAATTATGATTTTTATACCATGATAAATCCCTGCCATTTTCATCAATGGGCCATGGAGAAGGTTCTCCGCCATGACCAATGGTATTGGAGCGGGGGAAAATGAATTCAAGATCACCCTCAACCTGGTAAGCAGCATTACTCCACTGGTAATATGGCTGCAAAAGAGGGGTTGAATTATTCCACCTGGTATTGGTGGTAAAATATGCATTATCCGGATGGAGGCGGACCTCGGTTTCCCAACGGGTGCGTGTAAGCAGGTCTATTGCACTTACAAAACAACTTACACTTCCATCATCGTTTTCCCTTATCATATAATCTACCGGTGTAGAAACGGCTGGAGTATGACCGATTATACCAAAGTTGAGCTCCACCCCTCCGGCAGTCCATGCGCCCCGCATCGCAATATTGCGGAATTTAACAACCGAGTTGTAATATAGAAATTCATTACCGGTTGATTTCTCTATCGCACCCCATATTTTACCGCCTATTTCGGGGAAGATATCGACTTTGATATACTTGTTCTCGAGAGTTACCACCTTCCAATCAACTTCTTCAGATTGATCGGTAAAACCATCAAATCTGAAATAAGGGTAGTAATTTCTTTCAGGCCTTGGTACGGCATCCGGGTCTGAAAAAGGGTAGGTAACAAAGGTTACCAGATTCTCCCTGATTGTTGCAGGTTCATTAGAACAGGCAAATATTGCAGCAGAGAAAATAATCAATAAGACTTTTGTTTTCATTTTTTTAGTTTTAGGCCTAATAAATTATGTTGGTTGTTATTTGATTTCAGACATAAGAAAGCCTGCTGATTTCTGAGACTCTCCGGTCATTTGGTTATGCACTGTTACTTAAACCAGTTTTATTTTACTACTATTTCATCAGAAAAAATTGTGGCAGGATATCCGGCACGCACGTGCCATAACGGACATTGCAAAATACTTGCTGCATGCACCTTTATATAGCGCGCCCGGGTGTTTTTCATATCCGCCTCAAAAGACTGTACATAAACTTTGTTTTCCGTTATATTTTCATAGGGTTCATTTGGATCGGCAGGGTTGGCAACTTTTACGGCATCACTGTAGGTCTGACCATCCAAAGATGTCGAATAACTAACGTATTCGGGGAGGAACATCGTGTACCAGGTATCTTTCGAATCAAAAAAATCCATGTTTACTGATCCAACCGGCATTACCTCTCCCAGGTCAACAATAAATTCCATGTGTTCACCTTCGTAACCGACCCAATTATCATACCGCACGTCCCTCCATGCTTCGTACGACCCGAACACACCATCGGTTAAAGCCTCTAATGGTCTGTACTGACTGCTTGGATGGGTTATGGGAATGATTTTTTTTCCTGATGATACAGCCTCATCCATCTCATCAAGCTTGCTGAAGATCCTGTTATGCGATTCAAGGTATTCATCCGGTGTGATGCTTCTCTCTCTTAAAAGTGTAACCCCCTGTTCATTGGAGAGCTCCACGAATTGATGAAGAATGGTTTTGATTTCAGGGTCTGCAACTACCCTGCCTCCTTTATCATACCTGAACATACTGCGGGGTGTATCTATTTCTGTGCGGCTGATCTGAATGCGGGCATGCATAAGGGGCAACCGGGCAATCTGCACGCGCCGGAGCAATTCAGGGTCTTTTCTGACTGCCTTTTCGGCCTGATCAAACAACCCGTTATACTCCTCCATCATCCCGGCCGACAGGTAGGTTTCCCTTGCTTCTTCCGGGCTGCCGAAAATTGACAAATGATGATCGCTTTCCAGCAATGCCTGTTGCATATTGTCAATGTACCGGCGGATATACGGACCGGCAACACCGTAATAACCGTTAACAAAATCATCAATAATTGCACCGGCATCGGCATCAGGATTCCACAGCAGCCTGGAGATGAGATAGGCTCTCAGTTCGGCCATTTCTCCACCAACCTGGGCGTTTCCCTGCATAAAAAAAGCATTTACATTGTTGTCTGTAAAAAATTCAATATTTGGCTGTATCGTATGAAGATTGGGAAACGGGCTTACAAGGTTGCTGAACTGAATATTATAGTCCCAGATCAAAATATCATCGGCAAGCCTGCCCCAGTTTTTCAAATCATTTGAAAAAGCAGGGTCAGTTTCAAAAACAGGCTTATGGCGCAGACTTTCTATGTTGCAGAGCATGATGTTGACATTTGGCTCGGGTTTAATATTATCAGGCGCCTCACGCGTATACCAGTATGCCAGTGTGGAAATCATTTTATCGGGAAACTCCCTGGCCACCTTATTTACGAAATAAATCATTGAACCACTGTGCCTGTTACTGTCACCGCCATATTTTATGTCCAGCCCTACGCAGTTATCACACAGGCAGGACATGTGGTTATCTTCCTGGCTTACCGACCAGTATTCCATATGAGGCCTTTCTTCTATTTTTTTCCTGAGATTACTGATGAGGGTATCAGCAACATCGGGATTGGACAGGCATAACTGGGTGGGCAGGCGTTCGCCATTCCGGAGTGCGTAAAACTCAGGATGGGTTTCCATATACCTGTCAGGGGGCACCAGGTTAAAAAACGTGTGAACAAATAATCCCCAGTTATCTCTTGATGAAAGCTTATGCCAGTCAGCATATCCGGGTTCTCTGGTATCCCTGTAATTTGTTGTCCGGTGTGTTACCACGGGCACTATAACCGTGTCATTTCCGGGAAGAGTGATGGAATTCCCCTTTGGAATATGCATTGAGGCAGAGGTATATTTTCTGAAACCAATGGATTCAAGCAGTTCGTAAACACCGTAAAGTATTCCTTTTCCATATCCACCGGCAATAACAAAATTATTGCCGCGGGGCAAATAAGCGAATCCGTCTTCTTCCAGGGGGCCGAAATCAAAATCCAGGGCCTTTGCAAAACCCGTACGACCGATATATATGGCATTTTCACCATTATACTCCCCTTCAGTTACAATGGGAAGATTTGCCCGGGACATTTCAAATAAATAATGCTGCAGTTGTTGGGCAGCTGCTGTTTCTATTGAATCGGCCCGGTCGGGAATAACAATCTGATAGTCCGCTCTTCCGTCTATCAGTAATTCCCCCTGGGTACAGCTGGCTATTAAAATGGCAATTACGGCTATAAATGAGTTTGTCTTTTTCATTATCCCTGTCTTTTAAAATTACCGGTGCAGTATTGGATACAACCGGATCACCGGGTTGTTATCAGGTTCCGTTTTCTTAATTCCTCTACCCCGTTCTCCCATGCCCCTGCACTGCCCCACAGGTAATATGTGAAATACATGGTGCTTTTCTGTATGATAGTCGTCCATGGCTGAAACTCATTGTAATCATGAGGGGCTGACAAATTGTGGACAGTATTCATCCACATATGCAGGAAAATAGGCTGGGCAACCGGAAAGGCGCCAACAAAGGTAATGTCTTCCAGGGTGTCGTAGCCTGCATTCCAGCCCTCTTCAAGGTCAAGAGCCCGCCCGTATCTTTGTTCGGGCAGCATCCGGTATTCCTTGTGCCCGCCAACGGCAGGCACAATAAACACATCTTCGGGACCATGGCTCTCCCCCAGTTCCAGAATAGGCTGGGGTCCCAG
>SLJO01000279.1 GCA_007135095.1 Bacteroidales bacterium
GTTTGCTTGATATAAACATAGGCTTCTAATTTCAGCAATTCGCTCAGGCCAATTGAAATTATGCCGCCAATCAGGATTTGCAAAATCAATTTTGGCAGGTTATCAAAGGGCATCAACCAACCGGCCATATAAACTATGGACCCCATAAACAAGGCGAGAAAAAGAGAAGGTAATATATCGGCTACCTGCTCGCGCATGGGATAACTGATGTGCCGGCCTGAATAATAGCTGTTCAGGTAATAGCTAATCAGATTTATTACCCACATTCCCAGAATCATCACCTTAATACCCCATATAATGCCAATAATAATGGTAGGGATGGCAATCAGTTTCTTGATGATTTCCAGCTTCAGAAAAAGATCAGACCTTCCTTGTACCTGTAGCATGTTCAGGTTAAGTGCATGAAGCGGATACATTGCCCCCACAAAACACAAAAGTTGCAGGTAAACAATTGAAGGCCGCCATTGCTCCCCGATCAGGGTCAGTAACATGGGCTCAGCCACAGCCGCCATGCCCGACAGCAATACAAAACTGATAAGCATAATACTTTTGATCATTTTTTTGTATCCAGCTTTCAGCATTTGCTTATTATCCTGTATTTGTGCCAGAACCGGAAAAGTAACTCTTGACATTATGCCTGTCAGATTTTGGGAGGGCAGATTTTGAAACATTTCTGCCCGGGTATAAAAACCAAGTTGTTGTGCTGAAAAGAATTTTCCAATTACAAGGTAGTAAATGTTTTGATAGGCGGTGGCAATCAAACTGCTTGCCAGTATTTTGCTTCCGAAGGCAAACAACTCTTTGAACGAATCTTTGCTGAAAATCAGGCTGGGGCGCCAGCGGCTCCAGATCCAAAGGAAAACGGAGTTTAAAAATGATTCTGCCAGGGTTCGCGCCACCAGGCTCCAAACCCCAAAACCCTTGTATGCCATTATTATCCCGATAGTTCCCGACAGGATGCCCGACAATACTGCAATCCTGGCGTGTAGCTTAAAGTCAACCCTTTTGGTCAGCGTAACGCCCTGTATGATAGAAACAGATCGAATGATCAGTCCCAAGCCAACCACCCTGACAATCCACTTCAACTCCGGTTCATTAAAGAAATTGCTTATGGCCCCGGCAGAAAAAAACAGAATCAGGTAAAAAAACAACCCCATGGCCATGTTATAGTAAAACACGGTGGAGTAGTCCGCCTGAGTACAATCTTTTTTTCGGATCAGGGCATTGACAAACCCACTGTTTACAAACGTATTCGAAATCGCGGTAAAAACCATTATCATCCCTATCAAACCAAACTCACGCGGGGTAACCAATCGAGCCAGGATAATCCCCACCGCAAAGGCAATTCCCTGCACAGCAAAGCTGCCAATGGCGCTCCAAAACAGCCCGGAAATGGTTTTTTGTTTTAAATCAGTTGCCACTTCAGAAAAAATGAATTAAAAGTTTAATACAAGTAAAAGCTTCAACTTTTGTCATTACAGGACTAATTCGCTCAAATCAATTGGAAATAGACATATTCGGGGATTAACATGCTTTCGCCATTTCAGTCACATCTTTTAAAACCGCCCGTTATCCGTTTAATGGATGTCGGTGCATGCTTTAGCAGTGTCTGACAAGTTGTTAGAACTGTTCTTTTTCTATGCTCGTTTATTTCGGAATGGTGATCCTTCCATATAGCAGTCAAAGGTAACTATCCGTTTCAATCGTATGACATGCCTGTACATCTTCTCCACATAACCGATCATGGCAATATTATTTACCTGCAAATATATGGAAAATTTGTTATCTAAAAATATATTTATCTTAAAATAAAATTATTTCATCAAATAGATAGCTTTATAAATCTACTAAAGTTAGATTTTACCTGAGAATAACTTAACAGGTCTAAAAGTTGAAAGGTAAGCCTTTACAACTTAATTTTCACTTGCATCCTGGACGAAACACTTTATTTTAGCCGGTCATGGGTTAGCGGCAGGGTCACCTGAAAAAAAGTTATCAACACTCAATTGCCCCGTTTTGCCATCACAGACATTACTATTGAATCGAGTACATTCTCTCCTGCTGTTACTCATAATGAATCTAAAATCATATTTATCATAAAACTCACAAATCTCTAACAATTGACTAAATTTCTTTAGTAGAATTATATACCATTATATTATTTATGTAAGGGTTCGGAAAGAATGGTTGATTTTTCCTGTGGGGTGGTTGAATGTGCATACTTTTTAACATATCTCCGATCATATAGCTTTTCTAAGAACCAGAATGATTGAACAATTTTCCTAAAAATGGGTATGCTTAATTTTAATTTGATTTTTAGTGGATATTAATGAGTTTTCAAATTATTTTCAATAAAATTTATCTCTAAAATGTCATTAATAAACCTACCATCTGACAATTTGAAAAATATAAAAATTTCTTTTCCTCTGTATATACAATTGATATTAGAGCCATATTCAATTATGATATTTTCTTCTAAAGAATACCTGTCACGAAAAACCAGACGTTGCAGTCTGTTATATAAAGGCACTTTATTTTTAAAGGAAGCAGGCAGGTATTTTATTCTCATTCCATGACTAATCAACTTATCAAGGCCCTGATTATCAGTCTGCATGACAAGAAAATTGCCAATTTCATCCAAATATATATTGTTTTTACCGCGGATCTTTTTTAAAGATGTAACTATTTCCTTAAAATCGTTATCCAGATATCTTTTGTAGGAATATGGATACAAATTCAACTGTTTATTATAATAGAATGATGTAACATATGCTGCCCAGTCACGATAATAACTGAATCTTGGGATGTACTTGTCCCAAAGACCCGGAATTTCAAATTGATCATAGAATGCTATACCATGCTCATCTTCCAGATACTCTGCAATAATTCTATTGTACTCATTTTTACTTTTAAATGAATAATATATTGTAACAGTATTAAAAATAACGAAGGTGAGCACTGCAAATGAATAAAGAATATACCTCCAGCGATAAAAATCCAATTCAAATTCATAGATAAGTTTTACTATTAACAAAACTGAAAACAACTCTATACCCCATAGAGCACGATTATTAAAATAGCCAATAAGAAGAGAAAACAAAAGTTGAGAGACTAGCGCAAATAATAACAATTGATTTCTTTTCATGAAGCATGTAAACTTTGTTTTGTCTTTGAAATATAGAAAAACAATTAGCGTTAGCAATATCCAAAAAGCCCTTAGGTTAATAGCTACTATAATTCTATTCATAAGAAACACAAGAAGATTGTCAAAACCTGAAGATGAAGAATGCCTAAATCCGCTGCTAATACTTGCAGGTGAAAAAACAATCATGCTGGTTCCTAAAATAAAAAATACTGCTAATAACACCCAAATGCCCTTAAGTTCATATTTATTAAGGAAATAATATAATACAAGCCCCCCAGAAATCCCAATTGTCAAGGATTCATGTGTCCACCCGGCGATAAATGCGAATATAAGTAAAAACGGAATTTGGTAGATTCTGATTTTCGTTTGGCGTTCGGTATGGTTTAGCAA
>SLJO01000124.1 GCA_007135095.1 Bacteroidales bacterium
AAAAACAAAATGTCATCTTATTTCTCCGCGTAAAGAACTATTTATAAGCGCTCTAATATCCTTATTACCGGTAGTTTGTGCAAGGATAAACATGAGCTTTGCAACTGCGGCTTCAGTAGTAGTATCATGTCCGCTCAGGACGCCTGCCTTCAAAAGCCTTTTGCCGGTCATGTACTGACTCATGTCAACACTACCGGCTGCGCACTGGGTTACATTAAGTATTATAATACCTTTTTTTACGGCTTCTTCGGTTAAAGATATGAACCAGGAGGCCGTTGGAGCGTTGCCTGCTCCATAGGTTTCCATAATAACGGCTTTGAGTCCGTCGATATTATATATAGATGCAATCAGTTTTTCTGTTATGCCCGGAAAAATTTTCAACAAGGCAATATCAGTGTTCATTCCCTTATGAACTTTCAGCTTCCGGTTGGCTGAAGGGTGCCTGATTGCTGAATCGTTATACCTGATATTAATTCCGGTTTCGGCAAGAGCAGGATAATTATCGGACCTGAATGCATTGAAATATTCAACATTATATTTTGTCGTCCTGTTTCCCCTGAACAGCTTGTTCTGAAAAAAAATACAAACCTCGGGTACTATGGGAGCATTATTCTTTTTTGCCGCTGCTATTTCAATAGAGCTGATCAGGTTTTCCTTGCCGTCTGTCCTCAGCATTCCTATCGGCAACTGTGAGCCGGTAAATATAACCGGTTTGCCAAGGTCTTCAAGAAGGAAGCTCAGGGCGGAGGCAGAATAGGACATGGTATCGGTGCCATGAAGTATTACAAAACCATCAAATTCATCATAATGCTCCCCGACAAGGGCAGCCATCCGTATCCACATTCCCGGATCAACCTCCGATGAATCTACTGGTGGAGAAAAGGAGATTGTCTGTATGTTCAGGTCAAAGCGGACAAGTTCGGGTAACTGCCTTGAAATCTCGACAAAATTGACAGGTGACAGGTTGCCGGTTTGGGGATCCTGAACCATCCCAATTGTGCCGCCGGTATATATTATTAATATTGAGGGTTTTTTTTGCATTATTACAAATCAAGGTTGAATAGCCGGGCAGCCGTGCTGCTTGTTGTTCCGGCGACTTCTTCAACGGGTATTTCCTTAATTTCAGCTATTTTTTGAGCTATCAGCAACAGGTTGGCACTTTCATTTCGTTTACCTCTGTGTGGTACTGGAGTCAGGTAGGGAGAGTCGGTTTCCAATATAAAATTTTCAAGATCAAGCGATTCTATTACCGGTGAAAGTCCGCTGTTTTTATATGTTACAACTCCCCCGATACCAAGTTTAAAGCCAAGGGAAATAATATTTACGGCCTGTTCAATTGTGCCGGAGAAGGCATGAAACACCCCACGGAGCCTGTCGCCTTTTTGAGCTTTCAGAACCTCCAGTACAATGTCCATAGTTTCCCGCGAGTGGATTACTACGGGAATATCCATTTTTTTTGCCCACTCAAGATGCATAATGAAAGAATCCTTTTGTTCCTGGAGGAAAGTCGTGTCCCAGTATGCATCCATGCCTGTTTCACCTATCGCCGTGAAGTATTTGTTTTCGGTCATAGATTCAAGAAGCGCCAATTTGTCCCGGTAGTCCTTCCCGACCGATGAAGGATGAAGGCCTATCATAGGGTGGCATTGAAGGGGGAACTTGCGGCAAAGGTCCAGCATCGGGCTTACTGAATCGGTGTCGATATTCGGTAAAAGAATTTTTACCACTTTGCTGTCTGCAGCATTGCAAATGACCTGATCAATATCATCAGCAAAGTGGGGCAGATATAAATGGGCATGAGTATCAATAAGGATCATTGCCTGGGTTAATTATACATTTCCGGGTTATGGCCTGTTAAACCGCGCCCTGTGCAAGCATTGCATCGGCAACCTTTACGAAACCTCCAATGTTTGATCCTTTGACATAATTGATATAACCATCCTGCTCGAGCCCGAAATTAATACAGATGGCATGAATATCTTTCATGATCTGCTGAAGTTTAAGATCGACTTCTTCACGGTGCCAGCTTAACCTCATGGAGTTCTGTGTCATTTCAAGGCCGCTTACTGCAACACCCCCCGCATTTGCCGCCTTCCCCGGACCATAAAGTATCTTGTTTGCAAGAAAAACCTCTACAGCCTCGGCTGTTGATGGCATATTGGCGCCTTCCGAGACAAGCAGGCATCCGTTTTCAATAAGGGTTTCAGCTTCCTCCTTATTTATTTCATTTTCCGTTGCACAGGGCAGTGCAATATCACATCGGATTATCCAGGGGCGCTTGCCTTCATAATACTCCACTCCGAACTTTTCGGCATATTCGCTGATTCTGCCACGCCTGATATTTTTCAAATCCATAATCCATGCCAGCTTTTCCTGGTCTATCCCGGAAGGGTCATAAATAAACCCTGTGCTGTCTGAAAGGGTAACTACCCTGGCCCCCAGCTGTGTTGCCTTTTCAGCAGCGTACTGGGCCACGTTGCCGGATCCTGAAACAGCAACCGTTTTACCGGTAAATACCTCATTCCGGGTTTTGAGCATGGCCTGTGCAAAATAAACACAGCCATACCCTGTTGCCTCAGGCCTGATCAGACTGCCGCCCCATTCCCTTCCTTTCCCGGTAAGCACCCCTGTGAATTCATTTCTTAACCGCTTGTACTGGCCGAACATAAAACCTATTTCCCTGCCTCCAACGCCTATATCGCCGGCAGGAATGTCGGTGTGGGGACCTATATGACGGCTTAGTTCAGACATAAAGCTCTGGCAGAATTTCATTACTTCATTATCAGTTTTCCCCTTCGGGTCAAAATCCGAGCCGCCTTTTCCGCCACCCATCGGTAAGGTGGTAAGGGAATTTTTAAATACCTGCTCAAATGCCAGAAATTTTAAGATGCCAAGGTTGACTGTGGGGTGAAAGCGCAGTCCTCCCTTATAGGGTCCGATTGCCGAGTTCATTTCGATCCGGTATCCCCTGTTGATGTGAATCTCACCTTTATCGTCAACCCATGGTACCCTGAATATGATAATTCTTTCCGGTTCTGCCATCCTTTCAAGAATTTTCGAATGCCTGTACTTGGGATTTTCTTCTATGAACGGGATCAGCGTTTCGGCAACTTCACGAACTGCCTGGTGGAACTCCGATTCACCAGGGTTTTTGGCAATGATGTTTGCCATGAACTTATCAACTTGTATCTGCATGCGTAAAAATAATTAGATAGCAAACATAATTATTTTTAAAGTTTTTTTAAGCGTTTTTATTATCGGTATATAGAATTTATAATGGTTTTTTCAGTCAATGACATAATTTATGTAATAACCGGCCTTCCTGACAGTCTGTATCTCTTCCCCGGGAGACTGATGATGTAACTTTTAAATTCAAGCTCAAGAAGCAGGCATGATGTTTTGCTTGCTCCCAAACCTGTAGCCTGCGAAATGCCATCGGCCGACATCTCACTGTTTTCTGCCAGAAGATGCATTATCGTTTTTTCTTCCCTGCCCATCCCCGAAAGGGGACAATGAGCGGTTTTACCTTCTGTCTTTTCTGAGGGGGTCCACCCCATTATATACTCAATATCCCTGGGGTCATTTATTAGAGCTGCCTTATGGTTTTTGATAAGATTATTGCAACCCTGCGATCTTTTATCGGTTACCCTGCCAGGCAGGGCAAAAACATCCCGGTTGTATGAATTGGCAAGGTCGGCCGTCAGCAGTGCCCCACCCTTTGTCGCCGATTCAATAACAACCGTTGCATCTGCCATCCCCGCAATTAAACGGTTACGCTTTATAAAATTACCTCTCTCAGGCATAATGTGGCCGGGAAAATCAGTTACAAGGGCTCCCCGGGTCGTGATCCTTTCTGCAAAATTCCGGTGCTGGGGCGGGTAGAGGGTTGAAAGACCGTGAGCAAGCGCCGCGATGGTTTGAAGATTGTTGTCCAGTGCTGATCTGTGTGCACAAATATCTATGCCGTAAGCTAGTCCGCTCATAATAAGCGGATCATAACCCCCTGAAGCCAGCTCAAAGATCAGGTTGCGACAAAATTCAAGTCCGTATCCGGTTGCGTTGCGTGTGCCCACTATGCTCAATATCCTGGGGTGATTCATGTCGGCATTTCCTTTGGCAAACAGGATTACCGGGGAGTCGGGGCAATGCCTGAGCCTTTCCGGATAGTCATCATCAAGATAGTAATAGGCTTTAATCTTGTATTTGGAAATAAATTCAATTTCCCTCTGTGCCTTATCGGGAATCTGTTGTCCGGCAATTTTTCCCGCGAGGGTTTTGCCTATGCCGGGAATTTTCTCAAGCAGGCTTTTACTGCTTCTGAATACTTCCTCAGGCCCCCCGGTATATTCAATTAATTTTTTTGCAAGAATGCTGCCTATTCCCGGAATCAGTATAATGCCAATTTTGTATTTCAGCAGGGGGTCCTTTATATCCAGCATCAGACAATTGTTATGAGGGAATAAACCTGTTATTCTCTATTACCAAAAAGGCATGGAATCACATATTTTCTTGAATCAGCCAGCAGTCATAAAATATCCCGGATTACCTGTTTTGACAATTCCCGGGATGCGAAACCAGGGATGCAGAATAAATATACAAAAAAATTTCAGGTAAAGTACACTTTTTTACCCTCCCGGGAAGGCCATTCACCGATTAGTGGTTGTATCGTCAGGGATTCAGGACTATTTTTGTCCTGTAATCGATTTTTCAGCTTCACAATTGACAGTATTGAAAACAAAAACTTTTAAAAATGAAAACACATACAGAAAAGAGAATTTTGGTGGGTGCATTGCTGCTTCTTTCCGGAGTTGTACTTATGCTTCAATATTATAACCTGGTGCCCTGGGAATTTCCCGGCTGGCTCATTTCCTGGAAATCCATGCTTTTTTTAATCGGACTGGTGCTTGTTATGGGCATAACTGGCGGAGGCTATCTTAACCGGCTGGTTATCCGGTCGCATAACAATATCCATGTTGTTCATTGTGATGATGTTCTATGCCTTGAAGCAGATGATGACTATGTAAATGTACACGGGGAAAAAGACCGTGGCAGAAAAAGCAAACCCTGAAGTTTTATGAGGATAAGCTGAACCCCGATGAGTTTTTACGGGTTCACAGATCATTCATTGTAAGGGTTGCCGCCATAACCAGGATTGAGCCTTATTCAAAGGATGCATATATAGCAGTTTTAATCAATGGCATGAAAATTTCGGTCAGCAAAACGGGATACCACAGGCTCAGGGAACTATTCGATTTTTAACCGGCCGGGAGGCTAAAAAGCCGCCGGGAGGGCAATAATGGGACCAAAGGGAAAGGGGCTGCCGCGGCAACCCCTTTGGGTGAGGATATATTCTGTGGTGAAAGGTCAGATAACTCCCTGATCCAGCATGGCATTTGCAACTTTCATGAAACCGGCAATATTTGCTCCCTTCAGGTAATTTATATATCCGTCCGGCTCGGTGCCGTATCTTGCACATGATTCATGTATGCTTCTCATAATCAGGTGAAGTTTATCTTCGACTTCCTCTGCCGTCCAGCTCAGCTTCATTGCATTCTGGGTCTGCTCAAGTCCGCTGGTCGAAACACCACCTGCGTTTGCTGCTTTTCCGGGTCCGTAAAGAATCTTGTTTTCAAGAAAGACCTCAATTGCCTCGGGTGTGGATGGCATATTTGCTCCTTCAGACACACACACACAGCCATTGTTAACCAGCATTTGTGCATCTTCTTCGTTAAGCTCGTTTTGGGTTGCGCAGGGAAGAGCTATATCACATTTGACTTCCCACGGCCGTTTCCCCCCGTGAAACTGGGAGTTCGGGAATTCATATGAATAGGGTTTTGAAATGTCCTGGTTTGATGCCCTAAGCTCCAGCAGGTAATCAATTTTTTCGCCCGTAATGCCATCGGGGTCATAAATATAACCATCGGGTCCCGATATTGTCACAACCCTTGCCCCCATCTCAGTTGCCTTGGAAATAGCGCCCCAGGCTACATTTCCGAAGCCTGAAACGGAAACGATTTTTCCCATGAAAGATTCTCCCCTTGTCTTTAGCATTTCCTCTGCAAAAAACACAGTGCCGTAGCCTGTTGCTTCCGGCCTGATAAGACTGCCGCCCCAGTTCCTTCCTTTTCCAGTCATCACACCTGTGTGTTCAGAGGCAAGCTTTTTATACATTCCGAACATGTAGCCTATCTCCTTTCCACCTACGCCTATATCGCCGGCTGGAATGTCGGTGTCTGGCCCGATCATTTTCCATAGCTCCAGCATATAGGACTGGCAGAAGCGCATTATTTCAGCATTGGATTTACCCTTGGGGTTGAAGTCTGATCCTCCTTTTGCTCCACCCATTGGCAGGGTTGTAAGGGAATTTTTAAAGATCTGTTCAAATCCGAGGAATTTCAATATACTTAAATTAACACTCGGGTGAAACCGTAAGCCACCCTTATAAGGACCTATTGCATTATTGAACTGAACCCTGTAGCCAATATTAACATGCGCCTGACCCTGATCATCCACCCAGGGAACCTTGAAGATCAGAACCCTGTCTGGCTCAATAAGACGCTCAATTATGGCTGCTGATTCGAACTGGGGATTTTGATTATAAATCTCCTCAATTGATTCCAGCACCTCACGAACAGCCTGAAGATACTCCAGTTCTCCCTGATGTTTCTTCTCGAGTTCGATCATTAACTTGTCTACGTTCATAATTGCAATTTTTGATTTATTATCTGACAATATGCCACGGGCCTTTAGAAAGATTTACCAAAGTAAATTAAACCAGCTTGTATGGGTTATGATTTTCCTCATGGAGATAAGTGACTTTTCTCATGGATGGGAGATATAAAATCCACTAATACAGGCATTTTATGCCGCACAGACAATTTATTATGCTGTAGAATATGTATATCATTCATCTGCCGTATTCGTGAGTATCAGCTTTTGAAATGAGGCAAACATTTTTTCCCTGCTATCCTTATTAAGCGCTGTTATGCTCACCGGGGGGTATTTTGCCTCACCTTTTGGTGTCTTCCTGTATATTATCACACTTTTCTTGAGGCCTGCCAGAGAACTCTTTAATTCATACCTGAGGAACTCTTTTTTATTAAATTCGATGGCATTTTTTTTCTCCTGCAAGGGTCTGAGGGAAAAATACCGCAAAATGAATTTATTGCCGGTATCGGAGTAATAGATGTAATTATGATCGCGCAGAAAATGAAACAGAAAGAATAATATAAATATTACAAGTATAAAAATTACGATTTCGTTTCTTGTAAAGCCTAATGTTCTGTGCGGAAGCACGTCGGCGAAATAAATCAGTCCTATTGCAATAATAAGCATCAGGATTGCAAGTGATTTTTGAATTCTTAAATTAACCGCCTGTTTTTGATTGGTTATTGTCATTCTTTTCGGGTTTAATTAGGGATATTCGAATGGAGTCCTGATTTGCGCAGGCGATTCCTTCTTTCGATTTCAAGGTTTATAAAATGGAGCTCCCTGCCGGCCTGGCCGGTTACCGATTTATTTTCCTCAACTCTTCTGATCAGATAAGGAAGCAGATAGCGAACCGGGCCGTATGGAAGATATTTGGCAACATTATAGGATTCGTGCGCCATATTGAAGCTTATATGGTCACTCATCCCATACAGCTGCGAGGCGAATATGCGGGGGTCATTTTTTTTCAGTCCATATTCCTTCATTTTGTCCATCATCAGCAACATGCTTTCCTCATTGTGAGTACCTGCAAAGATGCTCGTGTGGTCAATATTTTTGATACAAAGGGAAATTGCCGAGTTAAAGGCATCATCAGTACTTCTTTTATCCGGATAAACAGGCGAGGGATAACCCATTTTAATTGCACGTGACCTCTCCTGGTCAATATAGGCACCACGAACAATTTTTAAACCAAGATGATATTTTTTCTGCCCCGACTCACTTAAGCATTCCCTGAGGAAATCAAGCCTGTCGTGTCGGTACATCTGCACGGTGTTGAAAACAATTGCTTTGTCCTTATTATAGAGTGCCATCATTTCGTTGGCCACTTTGTCAACAATATCCTGATAGTGGCTTTCTTCCGCATCGATCATTACAGGTATGCCTCGTTCAAAAGCCGCCTGGCAAAGTGTTTTGATATTGTTCCTGAATTTTTCTATTTCAGGCGTATTTGCTGAAAGCTCGCTGGAGCTGGCCCTGGCGAGAACTTTGACCGGTGCGAGGGCAGAGGGCTTGAACACGGAAAATGCTACAGCAGGATTTGTTGCCGCAAAATCCATGGTCCTGATGATTTCATTTATGACCGATTGAATTTCCTGTTCTGATTCCTGGTTCTCAGCTGCATAGTCGAGTACCGACCGGACTTTGAATTTTCCCAGGAAATCAACCAGCTGCCTGGATTCTTCAAGGCTTTCCCCCCCGCAGAAATGGTTGAAAATTGTTGGCTTGACAATCCATCTTACCGGCAAATTGAGCCGGATGCCCATTTTTGCGATTATTCCGGCAGTTTTGACAAGCAGCGGAAATTCCATGAATTTGAAAAGAATGCCGGCTTTTTTAAGTTCTTCATCACTTCTGTGCCTAAAGGCAATTTCTGTATTTTCAAATATTTGCATTTAGTTTGTTCGTAATGATTTATTATTTTTGAGCTGGTCATGAACAACCTTTAGTGCTGCAGACAAAAATACAATTAAAACCCATTATCCGGATGATCCGCAGATAAAATTAAATATCACTATGACTGCGGAGCGTTCTGATGTTTTTATTTACATCGATATGATAATCTGAACCTGTTTGGTATAACTGCAAAACTACTTTATACAAAATAGTGTCATCCGGTGAAAATTATTTACATTCACCAGCTTGATGAAGTGCTTTTACACAGTTAAATAATTCCCTCAAATCATATGTACGAACATATTTCAGGAAATATTACCGAGCTTACCCCGGCAAATCTGATAATCGAAGCCGGAGGGGTGGGCTATTTTGTAAATATATCGCTTAATACATATTCACTGTTAAGTGGTAAATCAGCAACCTTGATTTTTTTGCATCAGGTCGTAAGGGACGATGCGCATCTGCTCTTTGGCTTTGCTGATAAGCCTGAACGCGATCTGTTCAGGCAGTTGATAACTGTCTCGGGTATTGGTGCAAATACTGCCAGAGTCATGTTGTCTTCATTGTCACCCGCTGAGATCAGAAAGGCCATTTCGGGGGGAAATGTTGAAGTGCTGAAAGCAGTGAAGGGGATTGGCCTTAAATCGGCACAAAGAATTATCGTTGATCTCAAGGATAAGCTTGGGAAAATAGCTGAGGGTGAAGATATTTTTGCAGCTCCGGACAATACCATCCGCCAGGAATCGTTATCTGCTTTAATAATGCTTGGGTTTCCCAAAAACGCGGTTGAAAAAGCAATTAACCAGATATTGGCTGAGGGTGAAACAGGATCCGTGGAGGATCTGGTAAAGAGGGCTTTGAAAAAACTCTAGAAATTAAACTTATTGCCTTTCATATTGGTTAATGCATCAAAATATTCCGGCCGGGCTTTTTGGTTATTGCTGTTGTGGGTTTCTATTTTGAGTCCTGGCATTACATTCCAGTATAAGGCTCTGAATATGAAGGTTAACGGGATGAAATCAGCCGTTGATTCACCCCCTGTTGCCGCCAGTTCAATACCACTTTCCCAGGATCCTGAGAAACAGGACAGCCCTCCGGCCAGCCGGATCCCCTTACCTCCAGGCTTTCGGTTAACTACAGAGTACGATGTGAGAACAAATTCCTATCTTTTCAGGAGGATGTATGGAAATATCGAGATCGGACGCCCCCAAATAATGAACTTCGAGGAATTCCGGAGCCACAATATGGAAAGGGCCATGCGGGAATACTGGCAGCAGCGGTCCAGGCGTGACGCAGATGACGCAAGAACCGATTTCATTCCCGGATTGTCAATCGGCGGGGATGCATTAGATATGATCTTCGGAAGCAATGTTGTCAATATACAGCCACAGGGTTCGGCCGAGCTGATATTCGGCATAAACACCGTTAAAAATGAGCGTCCCGATATACAGGAAGAGTTACGCCGCACAACAACCTTTGATTTTCAGGAAAAAATCCAGATGAATGTTACCGGCACCATCGGCGACAGGGTCAGGCTTGGCATCAATTACAATACAGAAGCCATGTTTGAATTTGAGAATCAGACAAAACTGGAATATTCCGGAAGTGAAGACGAGATTATCAAGCGTATTGAAGCCGGAAATGTAACCCTGCCACTTCCCGGTTCACTTATAACAGGCAGCCAGAGCCTTTTTGGCTTGAAAACTGAACTTCAGTTCGGTAATCTGAATGTAACAAGTGTTTTTTCTCAACAAAAAGGAGAATCCTCAGTAATAGAAGTAAGGGGAGGGGCACAAACTCAGAATTTTGAAGTATATGCCGACGAATATGACGCTAACAGGCACTTTTTCCTCTCGCAGTATTTTCGCGATACATATGAATCATCGTTACGTAACCTGCCGGTGATAAGTTCCGGAATCAACATCACCAGGGTTGAAGTATGGATCACCAATAAAACAAACAATTTTGAGAATTCCAGGAATATAGTTGCCTTTATGGATCTGGCAGAAGACCAGTCCAATATGTATTCAGAGGGCATTTTCACAACAAATCCCTCCCTGTCAGGCCTTCATCCCCACAATGAAGTTAACGACCTTTACGAGTTGATGACAACCACCTATGCCGGTATCAGAAATATAAACCAGGTTACCACCACCCTCCAGCCCCTGGCTCCTGATTTTACAATAGGCCAGGATTATGAAGAAATAGAAAATGCCAGGCAGTTATCTCCCAGGGATTTCAATGTAAATTACCGGCTCGGGTACGTATCACTTAACACTTCCCTGAATGCCGACGAAGTGCTGGCTGTTGCCTTTGAATATACCTACGGCGGACAGACCTACAGGGTTGGTGAATTATCCAATGAGGGTATTTCTGCACCGCAAGCTCTTGTGGTAAAGTTGCTTAAAGGCGCAAACCTTACTCCCAGACTGCCTACATGGGATCTTATGATGAAAAACATCTATTCGATCGGGGCATGGCAGATAGACCGTAATAACTTTGTGTTAAATGTGATGTATCAGGATGACCAGACAGGGAATGCATTGAATTATATTCCCAGCGGACGGTTAAGGGAACAAACCCTGCTGCAGGTAATGAACCTGGACAACATGAATTCCCAGCTCGATCCTTATCCGGACGGGGCCTTTGACTTTATTGAAGGAATTACTGTCAATTCTTCAAATGGCAGGATAATATTTCCCGTACTTGAACCCTTCGGATCGCATCTGAGAAGGAAGTTCGCCGATGATGCCATAGCAGGCCGTTATGTATTTCAGGAGCTTTACGATTCAACCCTGACAAGGGCAAGGCAAATTGCCGAGAAAAACAAGTTTATGCTCGCAGGAACATACCAGTCTTCTGCCGGATCGGAAATTCCGCTGAATGCAATGAATGTTCCACGGGGATCGGTTAATGTTACTGCCGGTGGTATCCAGCTGGTGGAAAACATTGATTATACTGTCGACTATACACTGGGGCGGGTTCAGATAATCAACCAGGGCCTGCTTGAGTCAGGCACCCCTATAAGAATATCACTCGAAAGCCAGTCACTTTTTAATCTTCAGACTAAGACCCTTATAGGGTCACATTTTGATTACCGGTTTTCCGATAATTTCAATATCGGTGGCACCATCCTTAACCTTACAGAACGGCCGCTGACGCAGAAGGTAAATTTTGGCGATGAGCCCATATCAAATACAATATGGGGTATGAATACTTCCTGGCGCACGGAATCACGGTTTCTTACAAATCTGATTGACAAACTTCCCTTTCTGGAAACAAAGGAGGTATCCAGCATTTCCTTCCAGGGCGAATTTGCCCATCTTATTCCCGGCCATTCACGTGCCCTGGGGAGTGCAGGGGTATCCTATATTGACGATTTTGAAGCAACCAAAACCACAATAGATCTCAAGACTCCCAGCGCATGGATTATTTCAAGCACTCCCGAGGGCCAGCCGATGTTTCCCGAGTCGGCCCTTACCAATGATCTGGCCTATGGATTTAACCGGGCATTGCTTTCCTGGTATGTTATAGACCCCCTTTTTTTAAGGAATACCTCTGCAACGCCGAATCATATTAAAAACAATCCCGACCTTCAGTCAAGCCACCTGGTGCGTGAGGTATTTGAAAAGGAACTTTTCCCTGCAAGGGAAACTCCAAGCGGCATACCTACAAACATCCCGGTTTTGAACCTTGCCTATTTCCCAGGTGAAAGGGGGCCTTACAACTATGATGTGGCTCCTTCTCCATATTCTGCCGGTATCGCCGCTGACGGAAGCTTATTAAGGCCTGAAAGCCGGTGGGGGGGAATTATGCGATCACTTTTTACAACTGATTTTGAAGCATCAAATATTGAATATGTTGAATTCTGGCTGATGGACCCTTTCATTGAACATGCTGCTGGCAGCAGCGGGGGTGATTTTTATATAAACCTTGGGAATGTATCGGAGGATATTCTCAAGGATGGCCGCAAGAGCTTTGAGAACGGATTACCAACAAATGAGGAAGCAGCAAATGTTGACACCACTGCCTGGGGCCGTGTACCCACCCAGCAGTCGCTGGTAAACGCTTTTGACAACGATCCGAAGGCCCGTGAATTTCAGGATGTCGGGCTAAACGGATTACGTACCGTTGACGAGCGCACCTTTTTTTCAGATTTCCTTGATGAGATAGCCCAGGTATTTGGTCAGGATTCCCCGGCTTTTCAGCAGGCCTGGGATGATCCCTCCAGTGATAATTACCGGTATTTCAGAAGCAGGGAATGGGATGCTAAAAATGCTGATATCCTTACAAGGTATAAATATTACAACAATATGGAGGGGAATTCCCCTACATCCGAACAATCACCTGAATCATATCCCACTTCTGCCACCACCCTTCCCAACACCGAAGATATCAACCGCGACAATACACTAAACAAATCGGAGGCTTATTATCAGTACCGCATCAGTATGCGGCCGGAAGATCTGCGCGTGGGACATAACTATGTTGTTGACTCGGTGCGGACTTCCGTAAAATTTCCCAATGGTGAGCAGTCCGCTGTAAACTGGTATCAGTTCAAAATTCCCCTTTCAGATTATGAGAGGATAGTTGGTCCGATACAGGATTTCAAATCAATACGGTTTATGCGAATGTTTTTGACCGGATTTGAAGACCCGGTTGTTATGAGATTTGCGCGTCTGGACCTGGTACGAAGCGACTGGCGTCAGTATCATCTTTCTCTTATGGATGGCCAGGAAGGTCTTGCATATCCTGAACCGGCAAGCGGAACTTTTGATATTTCCGCCGTAAATATAGAGGAGAATGCAAGCAAAACTCCTGTCAACTACGTGCTCCCTCCGGGAATTGACAGGGTAATAGACCCTGCAAATCCGCAACTTCAGCAACTCAACGAGCAATCCATGGTCCTGAAGGTAGATAACCTGGAAGATGGCGACGCAAGGGCAGCCTTTAAGAATATTAACCTTGACATAAGGCAATACAGGAAAATTCAAATGGAGGTTCACGCGGCAGCATTGACCGGACAGCATCTCAATGACGGCGATCTTACCATGTTCATCAGGCTGGGGACCGACTACCGGAACAATTACTATGAGTATGAAATACCTCTGAAAGTAACGCCACCAGGAAGGTATGACAACAACAGGGATAGTGACCGGGAGATTGTCTGGCCCGCAGAAAACAGGCTCGATATTGAACTGGAAATTTTCCAGAAGATCAAGCAGGAAAGAAACAGGTTAATGCAAAACTCCGGGTCCAACATAACTATATCCACTGTATTTTCGCAAATGGATGGCCAGAACCAGGTAAGGATCGTAGGGAATCCCAACCTCAGCAATGTGCGTACTATGATGATCGGGATCAGGAATCCCAGTCACCTGAGCAATCCGCTTGCCGGGGATGACGGTATGCATAAATCAGGTGAAGTATGGGTAAATGAACTGCGGCTGACCAATTTTAATGAAGAAGGCGGGTGGGCTGCCAATGCCCGGCTGACAGCAAGGCTTGCCGATCTTGGTAATATTACCTTCGCAGGGTCCACCAGTCAGCCCGGATTCGGAAGTATAGAGAAGAAAGTCAATGAAAGGCTTCAGGAACAAATCAATCAGTATGATATATCCTCCAACCTGGAACTGGGCAAATTCTTTCACGATGATTCAGGTGTAAGGATCCCCTTGTATTTAGGATATTCTGAAGGATTTATCAATCCAAAATACAATCCCCTCGACCCCGATGTGCCATTGAGCGATGCACTTGATTTAGCCCGGACACGGCAGCAGAGAGATTCTATAAGAGATATGGCTCAGGATTACACAAGGAGGAAAAGCCTCAACCTGACAAATGTTCAGGTAGCCCGTCCTGCGGAGACTCAAAGATTTTACAACATCAGTAACTGGTCACTCAGCTATTCCTTTAGTGAAATGCTTGGAAGGAATATTAATACCGATTACAGAATACAACGAAACCACAGGGGCGGAATCAACTATAATTACACCACTCAGCCCAGGAATATCACCCCGTTCAGCAGCCTGAGCGTGCTCAATGCACCCGCATTAAGACTGCTGAAGGATTTTAATTTTTACTATTCACCTTCTTTCCTGTCCTTCAGAACCGATCTGACCAGGCATTACCAGGCTACACAGTTAAGGAACATCAACAACCCTGATTTTCTTATTTTCCCATCTTATCAAAAGGATTTTCACTGGAACAGGTTTTATGATATGAGGTTCGACCTGACAAGACAGCTGCGCCTTGAGTTTTCTGCCACCAATACAGCGCGTATTGACGAACCTGAAGGTATTGTCGACAAATACAGGGATCCCGGGGGCTATCAGCACTGGAAGGACTCTGTAATGGTTAATTTAAAAAACCTTGGCCGCACAACCCAGTACTATCATTCCACAAATTTAACATACAACCTGCCTATTAATAAGATACCTTTTCTTAACTGGGTCAATGTTACTGCAAGGTACAATGCTACCTACGGATGGGATGCAGGAATGATACTGCCCGATTCACTGAACATCAATCTGGGAAATGTAATCCAGAACAGCAATACCTCCCAGTTAAATGCCCAGTTGAATATGATTAATTTATATAACAAGGTAGGCTATTTCCAGCGGGTAAATCAAAAATCCCGGCAGATTCCCGGAAGGCAGGCTGACCAGGCCCGGCAGCCTGAATTCCGTCGAGTGAGGTATGAAAGAAGCAATGTAAATCTTAGAGCTGACCAGCCCAACGCAATCAATCATAACCTGAATACAGATGAAGTGGTTGTCAGGGTGCTGGATGGTCAGGGAAGGCCTGTCAGGGGAAGGGCGGAAATAATTAATGAAAGAAGGGTTAACTATACGGTCGATCGTGATATAGAAGGAGCATCAGTCATAGTTGAAGGAAATGTGGAAGTAGTGGAGACTTTATTCTCACAGGTCGCTGAACATGCTTCAAGGCTCCTGATGTCGATCAGGAATATTGGAGCCTCCTATTCCCATACCGACGGCACGATCCTTTATGGTTACCTGCCCGGAACAGATTTTCTCGGGACACAGGAATTCAGCAATGCCATTGCCCCGGGCTTCCCTTTCGTTCTGGGATACCAGGATCCCGATTTTGCATGGAAATCAATAAACAGAGGCTGGATGACTACCGATACCACCCTGAACGATCCGTTTATGATGAGTCACAGCAATACTTTTAATTTCAGGAGCACCATAGAGCCGATTTCCGGATTGCGTATTGATCTTACCGCCAGCCGCACCTTTGTTGAAAATATGAGGGAGTACTATTATGCCGACCGGTACGGCAATTTTCATTCCAGCGGCCGGATAAATTCAGGGAATTTCAACATGAGCTTTTTGACATTCAGAACTGCTTTCGAAAGACCCTCGGCTGATAATTCCTATTTTTCCCAGGCCTATGAGGATTTCAGCAATTACCGCAGGGTTATTGCCGGCAGGCTGGCTGACGAAAGGGGATACTCAGCCGTTTATGATCCTGGAGTGACAGATGAGGATGGATTTCCCGACGGGTTCGGCAGCCTGTCTCAGGATGTTTTAATGCCGGCATTTATGGCGGCATACGGAAGCATCAATCCTGAAAAAGTCACATTAAGTGCATTTCCCATGATACCATTGCCAAACTGGAGAATTATGTACGATGGCCTTTCACGCGTACCCCTGCTCAGGCGCATATTACAAACAGCCAATATTAATCATGCTTACCGGTCAACATACAGTGTATCCAGCTATATTACCAACCTTAGTTACCTGGCCGGGAATGATGGTTTCAGTTATATCAGGGATAATGTAAGGGCAAATTTTATTCCCGAATACGACATATCCTCTGTTGCTCTAAGTGAGCAGTTCAATCCCCTGATAAATATTGATATTACCTGGAACAATAATTTTACATCCCGGGCAGAAATCAGGAAAACCCGTACCGTATCACTCAGCCTTGCCAACAACCAGATCTCGGAATTGATGAGTGAGGAGGTGATTATGGGTATAGGTTACCGGTTCAGGGATGTTCAGCTTATTTACCGCTCGGGTGGTGCTCAGCGTCAACTGATGAGTGATCTTAATGTAAGAGCTGACCTGTCTGTCAGGGAAAATCTTACAATCGTAAGGCGTCTCGCTGAAGAAGGGACTCAGCCTACTGCAGGGCAAACCATTATCTCGGTTAATGCATCGGCCGACTATGTTATCAGCAACCGCTTTGATTTACGTGTATTTTTTGACCGTGTTGTAAACAAGCCCATAGTAAGCTTGTCCTATCCCACCACTAATACAAGTGTAGGATTCAGCCTGAGATTTACACTTATCCAATAACCCGCATTTGATATTTTACCCCGGTCTTTCAGATTATCGGATAAATCCGGCAGCCTGCATAGAAAAACTGATTTATGGTTACGGCACCAGGCCGGGTTATTTAATAATCATATTTTATGATGATTAACCAATCTGATAGGTATTTTGTATAAAAATTGCTTACTTTTGAAAGGATAAGTACAAATTTCTCAAATACACAATCTAAATGAATTGATATGGAAATTCCAGATGAACTTAAGTACACAAAGGATCACGAATGGATTCGCCAGGAAAACGGTGATGCAACGGTTGGCATAACCGATTTTGCCCAGGGGGAGCTTGGTGACATAGTGTTCATAGAGATAGAAACAGAGGGAGAGACACTGGACAAGGATGAGGTTTACGGTACCATTGAAGCCGTAAAGACAGTTTCCGACCTGTTTATGCCTGTTGCAGGAGAGGTTACAACTGTTAATCCTAAGCTTGCCGATACTCCGGACATAGTCAACAAGGATCCATACGGGGATGGATGGATGATCAAAATCAAAATGTCCGATCCCGGTCAGTTTGATGAATTGCTGACAGCCGAACAGTACAGGGAGCTTATTGAAACCTGAAAGACTCCCTGAATCTATTATTTACCATTTGCCGGGGGATCAGAGTGTCTTTTTGTACTCTACCTCCCGGTAACCTTCTATAATATCCCCAACCTTTATGTCATTATAGTTGGCAATATTAAGTCCGCATTCATAACCGGAATTTACTTCCCTTACATCGTCCTTGAATCTTTTGAGTGATCCAAGTTCTCCCGTATGTACTACAATCCCGTCCCGGATGAGGCGTATTCTGGTATTCCTGTGTATCTTTCCGTCTTTGACGAAACAACCGGCTACAGTTCCCACTTTGGTTATTTTAAAGGTTTCCCTGACTTCCAGGGTCGCGATTACTTCCTCCTTGATTTCGGGCGAAAGCATCCCTTCCATAGCCGATTTTATTTCGTTAATGGCATTATAAATTATCGAATAAAGCCTTACATCTATTTCTTCCTTTTCTGCCAGTTTTCTTGCACTCATCGAAGGCCTTACCTGGAATCCTACAACAATGGCATTTGAAGCCGCAGCCAGCAATATATCCGACTCAGATATCTGTCCGACAGCCTTGTGTATTATCCTGACCTGTATTTCCTCGGTTGAGAGTTTTATCAGCGAGTCTGCTAATGCTTCAATTGATCCGTCCACATCGCCTTTAACAATGATGTTCAGCTCCTGGAAGTTGCCGATGGCTATGCGTCGCCCAATCTCATCAAGGGTAATATGCTTCTGGGTTCGCAGTCCCTGTTCACGCTGCAATTGCTCCCTTTTATTGGCAATGTCTCTGGCTTCCTTATCGGTCGACATGACGTTAAAGTTGTCCCCCGCCTGGGGTGCTCCGTTAAGCCCGAGGATCAGGGCGGGTGTTGAAGGACCTGCTTCCCTGATGATCTTGCCCCGCTCATTGTGCATGGCCTTGACATGGCCGTAATGCGTTCCTGCGAGAACTATATCGCCCATCTTTAATGTGCCTGAGTGTACCAGGATCGTGGTAATGTAACCTCTTCCCTTGTCCAGTTCAGACTCTATCACTGTACCTGTTGCCCTTTTGTTTGGATTGGCCTTTAATTCAAGCATTTCTGCTTCCAGCAGCACCTTTTCAAGCAAATGGTCAACATTGTCGCCCTGCTTGGCTGATATTTCCTGTACCTGGTACTTTCCTCCCCAGTCCTCTGTAAGAAAATTCATGTTTGCAAGCTGCTCCTTGATCTTTTCGGGATTGGCACCGGGCTTGTCCATCTTATTTATTGCAAATACAATTGGCACGCCGGCAGCGTGAGCATGATTAATGGCTTCCACTGTCTGGGGCATGACACTATCGTCAGCCGCAATTACGATAATTGCAATATCTGTTATTTTGGCTCCACGGGCTCTCATTGCTGTAAAAGCTTCATGGCCGGGTGTGTCGAGGAAAGTTATGGTTTTATCATTTTCAAGCTCAACATTATAGGCCCCGATATGCTGCGTAATTCCGCCGGCTTCCCCGGCAATAACATTGGCATGGCGTATGAAATCCAAAAGTGATGTTTTACCATGGTCAACGTGTCCCATTACCGTTACAATGGGCGGTCGTTCGATCAGCAGGGTCTCGTCATCACTATCGTCCTCGTCCACCATTTCGTCCTGCAGATCAGCGCTTACGAATTCTGTTTTATGATCGTATTCTTCTGCAACCAGTGCTATGGTTTCAGCATCCAGCCGTTGATTTATAGAAACGAAAAGGCCCAGGCTCATACAGGAGGATATGATATCGATAACCGGAACATCCATCATGTTTGCCAGTTCGTTTACCGTGACGAATTCCGTTACTTTCAGGATTTTCCTGTCCTGTTCATGTTTTTCTGATTCTTCCAGTTGTTTCTGGCTCTGCAAATCCCTCTTGTCTCTGCGGTATTTGGAGCCTTTTGATTTACCCTTGGAGGTCAGCCTTGAAAGGGTATCCTTGATTTGTTTCTGAACATCCTCTTCACTGATCTCATTCCTGACAGGTCTTTTCTTGCTCTTTCTGACCTTTGATTTTAATGGATCGCCGGAAGCTGCCGGCAGTTTTTTCGCCGGGTCAAATTTTGAATCAACCTGGGTTTTTGGTGAATCCTTGCGTATACGTTTCCGTTTCTTTTTCTTGCCTCTTTCGGGATCACTTGAAGAAGCAACCGGCTTTTTCTTTGCCTTTTCGGGCAGGTCAATTCTTCCGACCACGGTGGGTCCTGTCAGTTTCTGCACCTTATGCTTGAATACGCTATCTTCCTGGGGCAGTTCCTTTGCAGGTTGTTCTTCAGGGACTTCAGCTGCGGGTTTTTCCTCTGCTGCTTTTTCGGCAGCGGGTTTTTCCTCTTCGGCTTTTTCAGCCGCGGGTTTCTGCTCTTCAACCTTTTCTTCAGCGGGCTCCCGGGCAGCAATTTTATCTACAGGGGGCTTTTCCTCTTCGGCTTTTTCTGCGGCAGACTTTTCTGCAGCGGGTGTCTCCGGGGCGGGTGTGTCCTGGGAAGGTGCGGCTGACTTAACTTTCTCAGCTTCCTTTGGCTCTAGGCCACCCGGTTCTTTTTCCTTTGCTGCCTCAGTTTTTGGCTTTTCATCCTTTTTCTCAGTCCGTGGTTTTTTGTAAAGTGAATCCAGGTCCAGTTTGCCAACGATTTTCAGTCCGGGAGCAGGAGCTTCTTGCCCGGGCGCCTTAACGGCTGCTTTTTCACTGCCTGGTTCTTTATCCCCGTCTTTCTTTTCTGCCGGCCTGGCTTTTTCAACCTTGCCGGGTGCAGGTTCGGCCGGTTTTGCAGCTTTTGGGGGAGCCTTGGGCTGGGCGGGTTTTTTTGATCCGGTATCTTTTATAAATACTTCATCCTCGCTTTCCGGAATGTCCGGCTCATCTTTAACAGGTAATTTTTTGCTGCTGTCTTCAATCGAAACACCATCTTTCTTTTCACGGGCAATTCTCTGACTGATCTTTTCAGATTCTTTCTTTACATTGATCTCGGAACTATATTCCTTATGCAGAATATGATACTGTTCTTCCGAAACCTTTGTGTTCGGGTCAGGACTAACATCATGCCCCTTCTTCCTGAGAAAGTCCACAATTGTGGATATTCCAAGGTTGAATTCTCTTGCTACTTTGCTAAGTCTTTTTTTTGTAATGACTTCTGACATATTTACAATCCCTCTGTTTTTTTAGATCCCTGAAAAGGGTATTAAATGGTATTACATGTTATTCGAATTCTGCTCTCAGGACCCTTACCACTTCCCGTATGGTTTCTTCCTCAAGGTCAGTCCTTTTTACCAGGTCTTCTACGGAGAGTTCCAGAACGCTTTTCGCCGTATCACAACCAACCGTTTTCAGTTCGTCAATTATCCAGCTTTCAATTTCATCACTGAATTCATCAATGTTCACATCTTCTTCCTCTTCTCCTTCCGTATCGCGGAATACATCTATTTCGTATCCGGTGAGCTGCCCTGCAAGCTTTATGTTTAAACCGCCTTTACCAATGGCAAGGGAGACTTCGTTAGGCTTCAGGAATACCTCCGCCCTTTTTTCATCCTCAATGATTTTTATTGAACTGATCTTGGCGGGGCTTAAAGACCTTGAGATAAAGAGCTGGTTGTTTGTTGTATAATTGATTACATCTATATTCTCGTTCTTAAGTTCCCTGACTATACCATGGATACGTGATCCCTTCATGCCAACACAGGCTCCAACCGGATCAATCCGGTCATCGTACGATTCAACTGCAATTTTGGCCCTTTCGCCAGGCACCCTGACAATCTTCTTGATGGTGATAAGGCCGTCGTATATTTCCGGCACTTCCAGCTCAAAAAGTCTTTCGAGGAAAACCGGTGAGGTCCGGGAAAGAATGATCAAAGGCACATTGTTTTTCATTTCAACTTTTATAACAACGGCCCTTATGGTGTCACCTTTCCTGAAATAGTCGGTAGGTATCTGTTCAGCCCTGGGAAGAATCAGCTCATTGCCTTCATCGTCTATAATAAGAATTTCACGTTTCCAGACCTGGTAAACATCACCTGTAACAATCTCTCCTATCCTGTCCTTGTATTTAAGGTAAACATTGTTCTTCTCGAGTTCCATAATCCTCGAGGTAAGGTTTTGCCTTAATGCCAGTATTGCCCTGCGACCGAAATCAGCAAGTTTTACCTCGTCCGTTACTTCCTCCCCGACGGCGTAATCAGGATCAATTTTCTGTGCTTCAGACAGCCTTATCTGCATATTCGGGTCTTCCAGGCTGTCATTTTCCACAACTTCCCTGTTTCTCCATATCTCAAAATCGCCCTTGTCAATGTTGATAATAATATCAAAATTTTCATCGGTACCGAAATATTTAATCAGCATGCTTCTGAAAACATCTTCCAGCACACTCATCATTGTGGCCCGGTCTATGCTTTTCAGCTCCTTGAATTCAGAAAATGGCTCTGTAAGATTTATATTTTCCATCTGTAAAACTTTTTCCATTTATTTTTATGATATCAACAGCTTTGTTGACAGGATTTGATCAAAATCAAATTCCTTTTCAATTGCTTTTATTTCCGGTCGTTTTTTCTCGCCCTTAAGCTTAACCATCTCTTCGATTACCAGGCCCTTTTGCGTTAATCCGGTCAATTTTCCTTTATGCTTTAGACCCTCATTTGTAAGGATTTCAACTTTGCGGCCAATATTTTTCTGATACTGTGGTAAAACTTTCAACGGTTCGGTAAGGCCGGGAGATGATACTTCCAGCTGAAAATCCTGCTTATCCCTGTCAAGGCTTTCTTCTATAGCCCGGTTGAGGTTTATGCACTCTTCCAGGGTTACTCCCTTCTGATTATCAATAAGTATTCTAATGTTATCTGAAGCGGAAACGTGAATGTCTACTATAAATAAATCCGTCCCCTCCAGATGCTTCTTCACCAGCTCCGTTACTGTTTCCCTGCTAATCATATTAGTTACCTCTATTAAAATAGGGGACTGAAGTCCCCTACATAAAAAATAATCCTCAGCATTCAACGTGCAAAAATATAAAATAATACTCGAATACGCAAAAATATACGATTGAAAATTAGCACATTTGCCGTTTCGGCTTAAAATATTTGTAAAAACTTGTTTATTTTTGCTCCTGCAAAACCAAAACGGATTATTTAATCCTGTTAATAATTTAAGCCGCTTATTGTAAAACGCAACTATTTGGTTAAAATTATTCCTGTATATCAGGCAGTAACCTTTTTTTTGAATAACAGCGTGTATTTCCGACATAAACGTAATTATCCGGTTTAAAATTATCCTGATTAGGAACAAACCTAATTTTGCTTTACTCACTGATTATATTCAATTTTTTGGACCCTTATCACACCAATAAGCGAAAGATAATAAACGACCCGGTTCATGGATTTATCGGGATATCATCAGAGTTGATCTTTGATCTGATCTCCCATCCCTTCTTTCAAAGACTAAGAAGGATCAAACAACTAGGAGTGACCCACCTGGTTTATCCGGGAGCTACCCATTCAAGATTTCAGCATGCCATTGGGGCTATGCACCTCATGGAAATGGCCATTGGGGTGATACGTTCCAAAAATCATATTATCAGCCAGGAAGAAGAGGAGGCCACCCTTATTGCCATATTGCTTCATGACATCGGCCATGGTCCCTTCTCCCATACTCTTGAATCAACTATAATCCCTCATATGCCGCATGAGCATATGTCGGCCTTCCTTATGAATGAGCTGAACAGGCAGTTTAACGGCAAACTTTCCCTTGCTATCGCCATCTTTTCGGGCCGGTATCATAAAAGCTTTCTCAGCCAGCTCGTTGCCGGGCAGCTGGATATGGACAGGCTGGATTATTTAAAGCGCGACAGTTTTTATACCGGAGTCACCGAAGGGGTAATTGGTTCAGACAGGATAATAAAAATGCTGAATGTTGTGGATGACCAGCTTGTGGTTGAGGCCAAGAGCATCTATTCTATTGAAAAGTATTTGATTGCCAGAAGGTTGATGTACTGGCAGGTATATTTTCACAAAACTGTCGTGGCAGCTGAAAACTTGCTGGCCATGGTCTTAAAAAGAGCCCGGCAGCTTATCCTTTCGGGGGAAAAACTTTTTTCGCCCCCCTCCCTGCTTTTTTTCCTGGAGAATAGTTTATCCGGCACCACACCCCGTGACCTTCCTTCCGGCACCATTATAAATGGTGAGGTTATGAAAAATTTCACAGGCCTTGATGATGATGACATTATGAGCGCGGTAAAGGTATGGGCCGGGCATAAGGATTTAACCCTTTCCCTTCTGGCAGCCTGGTACACCCACAGGTCATTGTACCATATTGAATTCCGCAGCACTGAATTTCCTGCATTGATGATCGCGCAGCTGCAAAAGGAGGTTGGCAGCAAGTATGGTATCCCGCCGGATGAAACAGATTATTTTGTATTTACCGGCCATATCTCAAACTATGCTTACCGGACTGAGGATGAGAAAATCAGGATACTTTATAATAACGGATCGCTTGCTGATATATCCGATGTATCTGATATCCTTAACGTTTCCGTATTATCAAAAACCGTAATAAAGTATTTTATTTGCTTCCCGAAAAGTATTTACAGCCCGGGCATTTATTTAATTTAAAAATCAGTATATGGAATTTACTGCAAGACAAATAGCTGACTTCCTGAATGGTGAGGTTGACGGAGATCCTGATGTTGTTGTAAATGATTTTTCAGGAATTGAACAGGGCAAGGCAGGCACACTCTCATTTCTTGCGAATCCCGGGTATGAAAAACATCTCTACAATACCGGTGCGACAATCGTTCTCGTAAACAAGGGATTTTCCCCTTCACAGCCGGTGCCATGCACCCTGGTAAGGGTTGAGGATGCATACCAGTCCATTGCCAGCCTTCTTGAACTCAGGGAGAAAATGAAACCTGTTCCGGAAGGGATTGATGAAAAGGCACATATAGATCCCTCGGCCCGTACCGGGGAGCGGGTATATATCGGACAATTTTCCCATATTTCAGCAGGTGCGGTTATCGGCGACGACGTGATAATTTACCCACAGGTATTCATTGGTGAAAATGTTGTTATTGGCAACAACTCTGTGCTCCATCCCGGAGTAAGGATATACCACGACTGCCATATTGGACAAGGATGCACCCTCCATGCCGGTGTAGTAATAGGAGGCGACGGTTTTGGTTTTGCGCCTCAATCAGACAGTAATTACAAGAAAATACCACAGGTTGGTAATGTTATACTCGAAGACCATGTGGAGATTGGCTCGAACAGTACAGTTGACCGGGCAATGATGGGATCAACCATCATACGCAGGGGCGTTAAGCTTGATAATCTCATACAGGTTGCACATAATGTGGAAATTGGTGAAAATACCGTAATTGCAGCCCAGTCCGGAATAGCCGGATCAACCAGGATCGGCTCTGATTGCATGATTGGCGGACAGGTTGGGATTATAGGCCACCTTTCAATAGCTGACGGGGTTAAAATTGCTGCCCAGTCAGGTGTCGGGGTGAGCGTGACGGAGAAAAATGCGGTTATCCAGGGATCTCCTGCGTTTCAGTATGGGAAATATCAGAGGTCATATGTATTGTATAAGAAACTACCCGAACTATTCCAGCAAATCAGCAGGCTGGAAAAGGAAATTGCGGAATTGAAACAGGCCGTCAAAAAAAACTGACCCCGGTCATCGGATTCGCACAGCGAAGTGCCCGTTTACCTGTATCTGCCTCATTAGGTTGTGCAATAATCAGGCATTCAGCCTGTATTTCCGCTCTCAGCAGGGTATTACCATTAACAATACACTGTATTTTCCTGCTCTCCTGTTGGAAGTTCAGAATGGAGGTCTCTGAGACTGATCCAAAGTTAATGCCTGCATACAGGAACAAACAATGAAAAATGTAATTTCACAGGTATGTAATTAGAAGTATGGATCTCCATATAACCTTCAGGAAAAGAATAAAAAAGATGAAATTTTGTATATTGCACCCTCTTGATACAGTATAGAAACAGTCAAATTAACGAAATGTCAAAAAAGCAAAAGACTATAAAGAAGCCTGTTACACTTAGTGGAAAGGGCCTGCACACCGGCCTGCAGGTAGACCTGACCTTTATACCGGCACCCGACAATCACGGATATGTTTTTAAAAGGCTGGACCTTGAGAACAAACCATTAATTCATGCTATTGCTGAGAATGTCACAGATACCTCCCGGGGCACGACCATTGAAGAAAACGGTGCAAAGATCGGGACAATTGAACATGTGATGGCCGCTTTATACGGGTTGGAAATTGATAACGTGCTTATGGAGATTAGCGGGCCTGAAGCGCCCATAATTGACGGGAGCTCCAAATTTGTGGTAAAGGCGCTTAAAGAGGCCGGCATTGTAGATCAGCAGGAAAACAAGAATTATTATGAAATCACTGAAAAGATTGTTTATTCCGATCCCGATAAAGAAATTGAGATAGTGGTTTTTCCCGACGATAAGTTTTCAGTCAATGTAATGATTGATTATAATTCCAGGGTTCTTGGTCACCAATATGCCTCTCTTGAGCGGCTCCATGATTTTGAGCAGGAGATTGCACCCTGCCGCACTTTCGTCTTTTTTCATGAACTGGAATTTTTGCTTAAGAATAACCTGATCAAGGGAGGAGATCTTGAAAACGCCATTGTGATACTTGAACATGAAGTTCCCCAGGAAGAACTCGACCGTATTGCCGATCTTTTCAATAAACCACGTATTAAAAGGAATTCGGAGGGTGTCATGAACAATCTGGATATGTACTTCACCAATGAACCCGCCAGGCACAAGTTACTCGACATCCTTGGAGATCTTTCATTGATAGGGCGCCCCATTAAGGGAAAAATTGTTGCCACCCGTCCGGGTCATCATGCCAATAACCAGCTTGCCCGCAAACTCCGCACCATCATCAAGCAGACCGAATCGAAGAATGTTTTTCCCGAATATGACATGGAAAAACCCCTGATCAATGTAATGCAGATTATGGACATTCTTCCTCACCGGCCTCCTTTTCTACTTGTCGATAAAATTGTTGCAATGACAGAAACTTCAATAGTTGGTGTTAAGAATGTTACAATGAACGAAGGGTTCTTTGTCGGCCATTTTCCCGGTGAGCCTATTATGCCGGGTGTTCTGCAGGTCGAAGCAATGGCCCAGGTGGGGGGTATTCTGGTGCTGAGTTCTGTTCCCGATCCGGAAAATTATGCTACATATTTTTTGAAGATTGACAAAGTTAAATTTAAGCGCAAGGTCGTGCCTGGCGACACACTTGTATTCAAACTTGAGTATCTGGCTCCTTTCCGCAGAGGGATCGTCTATATGTTCGGTCAGGCATATGTAGGAAAGGAACTTGCCATGGAGGGCGAGATGATGGCCCAGATAGTAAAGAAAAAGTAATCAAAACTTTAAACCACTACCGTTGGTTCCGCTGAATTCCGGAATCAATGAACCAGGGAGGTTAAGTCTAAACAAGAAACTCAGATTAATTTGATGAAGCAGGTATTGAATGTAATACATCCTGAAGCGAAAATAGGAAAAGATGTTATAATTGAAGCTTTCTCCACTATTACTGCCGATGTTGTGATCGGGGAAGGTTCATGGATCGGCCCGAATGTAACAATAATGGATGGAGCCAGGATCGGCAAAAACTGCAGGATTTTTCCAGGCGCCGTTATATCGGGGATCCCACAGGACCTTAAATTCAAAGGAGAAAAAACGACAGCGGAGATAGGCGATAATGTAATCATCCGTGAATGTGTGACGGTTAACAGGGGTACGGCAGCCAAAGGCATAACAGTTGTGGGCAACAACAGCATGCTTATGGCCTATGTTCACATCGGTCATGACTGCCATATCGGGAACAACTGCATTCTGGTAAACAGTGTAGGCCTTGCCGGGGAAGTTGAAGTAGGAGACTTTGCAATAATCGGTGGTCATACAGTGGTTCACCAGTTCAACAGGATAGGAACTCACAGCATGGTTGGAGGTGCCTCAAAGGTTAGAAAAGATGTTCCTCCGTATACCCGGGCATCACGTGAGCCATTGCAATATGTTGGCATAAATTCAATCGGTTTGCGCCGCAGGAATTTCTCCAATGAAACCATATTTTCAATTCAGGCCATACTCAAGACTCTTTATCAGAAAGGCATGAATACTTCGCAGGCTCTTGGAAAAATAGTCAATGATTTTCCCGTTACACTGGAAAGAGATATAATTGTCGATTTTGTGAAAAATTCTTCAAGGGGCATAATAAAGGGTTATGATCCTGAAACTGACAAGTCTGATGACGACGACTTTTAACCCCTCCGGTTCGGTTATTAACTATTCAGCCATACGTTAAATGTGCTTTTCAGCCCATTGAATCCTCATTCGCGCAGGTATTTTTCTGAAGATATCATCCCGGCATATTGTCTGCCGGTCGAATTCACATGGACAGGTAAATCCGTTTACCTGCAGAAAACAATTTCCCTGAAGTTCCGGGTCAGTGCCGCTTTACTTCTGGGGACTCCTGCCATATGCATTCCATCCCTGGGCCTGTAACGGGATAATTGATCCGTCATGAATTACAAGGCTGCATCCGTCTTCCTTGGCGGTTATGTGTCCTATGATTTTAATATCCTTGTGGCCCTGCACTTTTTCAAGTTCACCGGGAGAAAGCGTAAAAACAAGCTCATAATCTTCCCCTCCGTTTAATGCCGCAACCAGCGGGGTAATATTGAATTCACCTGCAAGCTCTTCAGTATACCTGTCAACCGGTATGCGGTCAGCATAAATCCTGCAGCCCGTTTCCGATTCATTACAAATGTGCAGCACCTCTGAAGACAGCCCATCTGATATATCTATCATGGCTGTCGGCATCACATGGTTCTCTTTGAAGAAGTTAATTATATCTGCCCTGGGCTCAGGTTTAAGCTGTCTCTGGAGCGGATAGTCGTACCCGTCGAGTGCCGGCTGCAGCTTCGGGTTTTCCATAAATAATTTCTTTTCCCGCTCAAGGAGCTGAAGGCCAAGATAAGCTGCTCCAAGATTTCCTGTTACACAAATCAAATCATTCGTTTTGGCCCCGCTGCGGTATACGATTTTTCCCTTTTCCCCCGAGCCAAGGGCTGTGATGCTTATGGCCATTCCGGTAAGAGAGGTGGAAGTATCACCCCCGGCAAGGTCGACATTGTAATTATCGCAGGCAAGCTTAATTCCGGCATATAAATTCTCAATCTGTTTAAGGGAGATTTTAGCCGAAAATGCCAGGGATATCAGGATTTGCTTTGGTATGGCGTTCATTGCAAATATGTCTGAGAGATTTGCCACCACAGCTTTATACCCCAAATGCTTCATCGGAGTGTAGATAAGATTGAAATGAATGCCTTCCATGAGAATATCGGTGGAGGCTATAACATGCCTGTCGCCAAAATCCAGGACAGCTGCGTCATCACCAATTCCCCTGTGCGTTTCAGGATTTTTGATCCTAACGTCCTTTGTAAGGTGCCTTATCAATCCAAACTCGCCCAGCTCTTCAATCTTTTTATCGGTTTTCTTCATTGCAATAATATTTCAGTTATGATACGGTTAATCTGCTTTTCAATCCATGGATCCCCCTGTTTTATTGACCTGCGGTCGATCTCACATGCAATAAAATTAACTTTTATGATTACAAATTGGATGTGACATTCATTGCTTTTTGTGTCACCCAGTGTCATGGGGATTCATCATAAAACAGGGTATCATGTTAATATTCAGTTATTTTAATCTGCAAAGTGAAGCAACTCCCCAATATCCGGGAAAAGCTCAATTAACAAACTGGCATGATGGTTCTTACAATAACGAACTTTGATCCGGCGTTAATACAGAATTATTCAAAGGCCAACAATAATCAATGCGCGTGTTATCGGTGGCGCCTGTTTCCGGTATTACCAAATTAACAATTGTAACTTAAATTTGTTACTTTTTTACTAACTTTGCACTTATTTAGATTAATTCCAGCATGGTTGAGGGTTATATCTTCCGGGCTGACCGTTAAACCGGAATTATACATTAAACAGGAATGTATAACAAACAAGCATAATTATTTTATAAAACGACATTATAAATCATATATGCAAAACGAACAGGATCAGATATTGAATGAAGTAACAACCGGCGAATACAAGTTCGGGTTTTACACCGATATTGAACAGGATTCGATCGCAAAAGGGCTGAACGAAGATGTGGTTAGAATGATCTCGGCCAAAAAAAAGGAACCTGAATTCATGCTTGAATTCCGCCTGAAGGCTTACCGTCACTGGCTTACCATGAAGATGCCGGAATGGGCTCACTTAAAGATACCTGAGATTGACTACCAGGACCATATCTATTATTCAGCACCGGTGCAAAGGGCAAAACTAAACAGCCTTGATGAGGTAGATCCGGAATTGCTTGAGACTTTTAACAAACTGGGCATACCCCTTGAGGAGCAAAAACATCTTTCGGGTGTTGCAGTGGATGCTGTGATGGACAGTATTTCTGTCAAGACAACCTTCAGGGAGGCTCTTGCAGAACTGGGCATTATTTTCTGCTCTTTCTCCGAAGCCGTGAAGGAACATCCTGACCTGGTGAAGCAATATATGGGATCCGTGGTGCCTTATACTGATAATTATTTTGCTGCATTAAACTCAGCGGTATTCAGTGATGGCTCATTCTGTTTTATACCCAAGGGAGTCAGGTGTCCCATGGAGCTTTCCACTTATTTCAGGATTAATGCGGCCAATACCGGTCAGTTTGAAAGAACACTGATTGTTGCCGAAGATAAAAGCTATGTTAGCTACCTCGAAGGGTGCACTGCACCAATGCGTGACGAAAACCAGCTTCATGCAGCTATAGTCGAGATCGTTGCAATGGAGAGCGCTGAGGTAAAATATGCCACAGTCCAGAACTGGTATCCGGGTAACAAGGAAGGGAAGGGAGGCATTTATAATTTTGTGACCAAACGGGGGATTTGCAAGGGCGATAACTCAAAAATATCATGGACCCAGGTTGAGACCGGTTCGGCAATCACATGGAAATACCCAAGCTGCATACTGAAAGGGCATAATACAACCGGTGAATTTTATTCTGTCGCCGTTACCAATAATCACCAGCAGGCAGACACCGGCACAAAGATGATCCATATCGGGAAAAACAGCAGGAGTATAATTGTATCCAAGGGCATCAGTGCAGGAGTAAGCAATAATAGTTATCGCGGACAGGTTAAAGTCTTACGTGGTGCTGACAATGCACGAAATTTCAGCCAGTGTGATTCGCTCCTTCTGGGAGACAAATGCGGCGCCCATACCTTCCCCTATATTGAATCAGCCAATCATTCTGCTATTATAGAACACGAAGCAACTACTTCAAAGATAGGCGAGGATCAGATCTTTTATTGCAACCAGCGGGGCATATCAACTGAAGATGCCATAGGGCTCATCATTAACGGCTATACAAAGGAGGTGCTTAATAAACTGCCCATGGAATTTGCTGTGGAAGCGCAAAAATTACTGCTGATAAGTCTTGAAGGAAGCGTTGGCTGATTCTTCCCGATAATTTTGACACCCGCTGTTTTACAGGTGAACGGTTTGATTTTTTCCAAAAAGGTTAACATAACAAGTTAAAAGTACAATAAAATGTTAGTTATTAAAGATTTAAGAGTTTCGATAGAAGGCGAGGAAATACTCAAGGGTATTAACCTGGAGGTCAATGCCGGCGAAGTACATGCTATCATGGGGCCCAACGGCTCGGGTAAAAGCACCCTTGCTGCCATTCTCGCCGGCAGGGATATTTATGAGATTAATTCAGGTACTGTATTATACAAAGGGGAAGACCTTCTTGATAAGTCTCCCGAAGAACGTGCCAAGGATGGATTGTTCCTGGGTTTCCAGTACCCGATTGAAATCCCCGGTGTAAGCATGGTGAATTTCATGAAAACCGCCATCAATGAAATGAGAAAGCACAGGGGCGAAGAACCGTTGTCGGCATCTGAATTCCTGAAAAAAATGAGAGAGAAAAAGGACCTTGTGGAAATTTCCTCTTCGCTTACAAACAGATCAGTTAATGAAGGTTTTTCAGGAGGTGAAAAAAAGAAGAACGAGATCTTTCAAATGGCCATGCTCGAGCCTCAGCTGGCTATTCTGGATGAAACCGATTCAGGACTGGATATTGATGCCCTCAGGATAGTTGCCAGGGGTGTCAATAATTTAAAATCACCTCATAATGCAACCATCGTCATAACCCATTACCAGAGATTGCTTGAATATATCGTTCCTGACTTTGTACATGTGCTTTTTAACGGACGGATCGTAAAGTCGGGAGGCAAGGAGCTTGCCCTGCTGCTCGAAGAGAAGGGATATGAGTGGGTTCGTTCCGAAGAGGTGAATTTATAATATTATTTGTTGATCAAATCTGCATATGAGTACAATTACTGAAAATATTTCCCTTAAGGAACAGTTTCTTGATTTATACAGGAGCAGTTCAAAGGAGATAGCTGTAAATTCAGCTCCGCTGATGAATACACACAGGGATAAAGCCATAATAAAGCTTGAAAAACTGGGATTTCCCTCCAGGGGAGGGGAGGAATACCGGTATGCTGACATTGAGTCAGTATTTAAGCAGGACATGGAAAAATCATTCGGCAACCAGAAAATCAATATCAATATCAGGGAAATATTTCATTGTGATGTTCCCGATATTGACACCAATCTTTTTTTGCTGGTTAACGGGATGTTCTATAATAACGGGCAGATGCTAAAAGAGCTGCCCGGCGGCATCATTGCCGGCAGCCTTTCCCAGGCTGCAAAGGATTACCCCGGTCTGGTGGAAAAACATTACGACCGTTATGCCGGCAGTTCAAAAGACGGCCTGGTTGCTTTGAATACTGCTTTTGCACAGGACGGCATATTTATTTATGCACCCAGGGGGGTTAAAATGGAGAAGCCTGTTCAGATCGTGAACATAATGATTTCAGAGGCCGGACTGATGGCCCAGCACAGGAACCTTTTCGTTGCAGAAGAAGATGCAGAGCTGAACATAGTGGTTTGTGACCATAGTCTTTCTGCCCACAGGTTTCTTACCAATTCGGTTAACGAAGTATTTGCCGGAGAAAGGGCGCAAATAAATCTGACAAGGATACAAAACGAACATAATGGCTCATCCCAAATAACCCATTCCTTTAATCACCAGGAAACAGGGTCAAACCTTGCCACAAACATTATTTCCCTTCACGGAGGGTTCATCCGCAACAACGTATATGTAAAGTTGAACGGTGAGCATGCCGAGAACCACAGCATGGGCCTGTACCTGTCTGACAAGGGCCAGTATATTGATAATTTTGTATTTATAGACCATGCAAGTCCAAATTGCTTCAGCAACCAGCTTTATAAGGGCGTAATGGATGATTATGCCTCGGGAGCCTTTACCGGCCGTATCCTGGTACGCCGTGATGCTCAGAAGACCAATGCCTACCAGTCCAACAACAATATATTGCTGACAGATGATGCCAGAATGCATTCACGGCCACAACTTGAAATATATGCAGATGATGTAAAATGCAGCCACGGCTCCACAATGGGACAAATTGATGAAAATGCCTTGTTTTACTTGCGTTCAAGGGGTATAGACCATCGGGAAGCCCGGCTTTTGCTTATGTTTGCCTATACGCACGAAGTTATACAAAACATCAAGGTCAAAGCACTCAGGGAGAGGATTGATGATCTTGTAAACAAGAGGCTGCGCGGCGAACTCAGCCGTTGTAACAACTGTGCAATGCAATGCGGATAGATGTGATTATTCCAGGTATATTAAAATAAAAGGTTTTGGCTCTAGATATAAATAAGATAAGAAATGATTTTCCCATTCTGAAACAGATGGTGCATAACAGGCCACTTGTCTATTTTGATAATGCTGCCACCACTCAGAAGCCGGTTAAGGTTATTGAGAGCATGGACCGGATTTACAGGGAAACCAACAGTAATATCCACAGGGGTGTTCATCATCTCAGTGATTTAACCACAAGGCATTTTGAGGAGGCCCGTGAAACGATAAGGAAGTTCATCAATGCCCGCCATGATCATGAAATAATTTTTACCCCGGGTACCACTGCCGGCATAAACCTGGTGGCTTTCAGCTTTGGTGAAAAGTATGTCAGGCAGGGCGATGAAATAATTATTTCGGCCATTGAGCATCATTCAAATATTGTTCCCTGGCAGATGCTCTGCGAGCGGAAAGGAGCAAAGCTAAAAATTATACCCATCAATGACCATGGCGAACTTCTGATGGACCAGTATGAGATGCTTTTCTCATCAGAAACCCGCCTGGTTGCCCTTACCCATGTGGCCAATTCAATAGGGACCATCAATCCTGTAAAAAAAATGATCGAAACGGCACACCGCCATGAGGTGCCAGTACTTATTGACGGGGCCCAGGCAGTGCAGCACGGGAGGGTTGATGTACAGGATCTGGATGCCGATTTCTATATTTTTTCCGGGCATAAAATGTACGGCCCCACAGGCATTGGAGTGCTGTATGGCAAGGAGGCCATTCTCGATGAACTGCCTCCATATCAAACCGGCGGAGAGATGGTTGATCAGGTGAGTTTCGAAAAAACCACCTTTAACCGGCTTCCTTTTAAATTCGAAGCGGGAACGCCCAACTACATCGGGGGCATAGGACTCGCTGCAGCTGCTGACTACCTGCAGGAAACCGGGCTGGATGAAATTGCAGCCCGGGAAAAAGATTTGCTGGAATACGGGAATAAACGCCTTGCCGAAATCGGTGGACTGCATCTTTTCGGGGAGGCCGGCAATAAGATAAGCATAATGTCATTTATCCTTGACGATATCCATCCCTATGATGCCGGCATGATTATTGATAAATACGGTATAGCGGTACGTACCGGTAACCATTGTGCGCAGCCCTTTATGGAGCGGTTCGGGATCAGGGGCACTATCAGGGCATCACTGGTTTTTTATAATACCCATCAAGAGATAGATTTGCTGTGCGAGGCGGTTGAAAAGGTAAAGCAAATGTTTAACTGATTAAATATGGCTGAGAAGACAATGACTGAAATTCAGGAAGAGATTATCGAGGAGTTCGGAATTTTCGATGACTGGCTGGATAAGTACAATTATCTTATTGATTTAAGCAAATCTCTTCCCATAATTGATGCGAAATTTAAAACACCTGAATTTCTTATTGAAGGGTGCCAGTCCAGTGTATGGCTTAAAACGGAAATGGTGGACGGGAAGGTTGTATTCACTGCCGATAGTGACGCCATAATTACAAAAGGGATAATAGCTCTTCTTGTCCGGGTCATGTCGCACCGGCAGCCCGAAGAAATTCTGGATACCGATCTTTATTTTATCGACAGGATAGGTTTAAAGGAGAATCTTTCCCCTACCCGGTCAAACGGACTTGTTTCAATGATCAGGCAGATGAAGCTCTACGCCCTGGCTTATCAGGCCAAAAGCAAACAAAAATGAACGATTATGGAAGCACAAAATAATTACCTGGAACTTGAAAGCAGGATAGCGCAAGTACTAAAAAACATCTATGATCCTGAGATACCTGTAAGTATATTTGATCTCGGACTGATTTATGAAATTATAGTCGAAGAAGGCGGAAAGGTGGAAATAGTGATGACCCTTACCGCACCCAACTGTCCCATGGTAGATGAGCTGATGGAAGAGATTAACGAAAAGGTAAGGGGCATACAGGGGGTCAGTGACCTGGTTATAAACCTGACTTTCGACCCTCCCTGGACCAAGGACATGATGACCGAGGAGGCAATGCTGGAGCTTGGACTCCTTTAGTTCTTCCTTTGATAATTAGCTATTTGTTTAAGTGTTTCACCATGATGAATCTCACATCGGCTTTTTTTAAGCCAAAAGCGAAATTCGCTGCATCTGAGATCGACCGTAGATCAAACCCGCATGCATTATTGACCCGCCGTCGATTTTACAGGCAATAGGAAGTTCTGGCTAATTTAATTTTCAGTAAACTGATGAAGCTGTATATCAAAAACATGGTTTGCAACCGCTGCATAATGGTTGTGAAATCTGAGCTGGAAAAACTCGGTTATATACCTCTTTCGCTGGAACTCGGGGAAGCAGAGATTGACCGGGAACTTTCAGGAGAAGAAAAGCAGCGGCTGGCCGAAGTTTTACAGGGTCTGGGCTTTAATTTGATTGATGACAGAAAAAGCCGGCTAATAGAGAAGATAAAAAACAAGATAATAGAGTTGGTACATGAAAAAGACAGCCAGTTAAGATCAAGCCTGTCTGATTATTTAACCGATCACCTGCATCATGATTATCACTATCTGAGCAATCTGTTCTCGGAAGTGGAAGGCACCACTATCGAAAAGTACTTTATCAACCAGAAAATCGAGAAAGTCAAGGAACTGCTGGTTTATGATGAACTTTCCCTGAGTGAAATCGCTGATCGTATGAACTATTCCAGTGTCGCCTATCTCAGCAGCCAGTTCAAAAGAGTTACCGGTCTGACGCCAAGCCATTTTAAAAATAT
>SLJO01000080.1 GCA_007135095.1 Bacteroidales bacterium
TAATTCCCTCGGATCCGCAGTGAAATAACCGAACCATGTCAATTAACAGATACTTTTAAATATTGGAGGAGAAAAAATGAAAAATTTACTTGTTTTATTGGTCTTTGCTGCGATTACAGTACCAGGATGTACAAAAAAGTTTCATAATTCAATTTTTGAGGATTTTGACAGTTCAGGTTCAGAGTATTTTCGGCACAGTACCGGTGGAAGAGGTGCTGATTTCACATGGACATTCGGGACAGAATCCCCGACAGAACCAGGTAAAAAAGTACTCTTACTCAGAATAGATCCGGAAGATAACCCGGGTGCAGGTAGGGGACCGGATATTGTTTCGGAGAAATTTACTCATTTCGGCACCTACTCTGCCCGTATTAAGGTCCCGGATATTAGCGACATACAGCCTGATGTCGGAGCGGTTGTTGGTTATTTCACCTATCACATGGATAGTGAACAGGGATTGAGTGAAATTGACTTTGAGTGGCTTATTGCAGACCCGACAATTATTTATGTAGGTACCTGGACTGGTCCCCGTGGTGATTTAAGAAGAATTGGCCGGACTATTAATATGGCTGAAGGCATTATTTATAATACTTCCTACAGGGAGCAGGCAAGCGGCATCAGGACTCCTCTTACAGGGGAACAAAGTCAGCCTGAAACCATTGATCCGGTTGAAAACTTCGATGCCTCATCACAATTTCACACATATGGATTTGACTGGTACCCCGATCGTATCCGATGGTGGATGATCCACCCGGAAACTGCTGACACCATAGTTTTGTGGGATTACCAGGGATCAATGAAGGGAATACCGCAAAATCATACCCGTTATCTGGTGAATTTCTGGCATACAAATAACTGGCCGGTTCAAACTAATCCCAACTCAATCGAAAAGCCCCTTCACCCTTATGAAGCTGAAATCGAATGGATGTCTTACAAGCCAATGAAAAAAAGACTGGTAAGAAAACATTTAAGAAACTTATAATTAAATAAACGGGCTCACTAATATTATTTAACTATAAATTCCGGAGTCCTTTCCCGGCAACTTTTTTTCAAAGAAAAAGCATGCGTTTGCCATGAAAAGAGGTACCCTGCATGAAGGATGTAATTGCTTTTCCGGCTTAACGGACAAAGATGCCCTTTTCACTGCTGTTCAATGAATAACTGCTTACCGTGGTAATGCTGCGGGCCGGCAATGCCACCATGTTTTTATTCCTCGACCTGAAGGTCCGGTTCACATCCAGGCTGAATCCCTCCTTATTGACAATCTCTTTGGAAGCCTGGTAAACATTCATCTTTTTATTTGCAGTTCCGGTAATTTCAAGGCTCACGTCCAGCGGCTCATCCGAAAGATTGACCATGAATATCGTCAGTTCACCCTTGGGACTTACCAGGGCAGCGGCCATCAGTACGCTGTCCGGCTGATTTACACTGCATTTTACAACAGAGGAATATTTGGAAAAGAAACGGGATAGGATGCCAAAACCATAATATGCTTCTTTTTCAGGCAACACTTCCGGCAGGTGTTCCTTGTTTTCTATGTCGAATGTCCGGATAAGCTGCCACTGTCCGTCAAGATCGCCGCGATTGGTAAAGCTCCACCTGTTGAAGCCGTCAACCCTGACACGCAGGCCCCTGATGACATCCGTGGCATTTGATATGGCAGCCTCGAAGGATTTTTGGGCGGGATTATCACCCCGCCAGCCAAGCCTCATATTTCCATATTCGGTGAGTAAAAAAGGTTTCCCTTTGGAATGTGCCCATTCCGCCCACCGTCCCAGTGTTTCTTCCCCCTCGGGGGTAACTCCATGGTAGGAGTGGATATCGATACTGCCAAAGTACGGCTCAATCTCACGGAGTTTCTCTTCCTCGAAAGGAGGCAGGTCTGTCCAGCCGGGACCCGAAATAGGAATAGTTATGTTCCGCCGGTCAAATTCTTCCTTCAGGCGTCTCCATGCATCGGTTATCGAGCCGGTTTCATCACCATATTCCCACCAGTAGCCCCATGTGCCCCCCGGAGGTTCATTGGTCATTCCAAAGTACTTGATACAGGTGTATCCCCTCTCATTGGTCAGATATTCGATAAGGGTTGCTATCCCTTCGGCAAAATCATCAAGGCTTTTTGGTGCACTTATCAACGGATGGACCCCGGGTAATGAATTCCATTCGGTGTAGTGCCACATTTGTTGCAGAAGCACATCGGCATCATTCTCCTCACACCAGTCGAGTATATTAAACAGGGCCTGCATCTCCTCATTATCCCAGTCATACTTCTTCCGCTCCGGCTCATACATGCGCTGGCTCATTTCAACCCTCAAAAAATTAATACCCAGCCAGGATGCATGATCTTTTACCTGCTGCCACGCGGCGGTATCAGAAACCGGGGGGTTGCCGCCCCAGGCACTCCCGCGTGAACTCTCTGGGAAGTCAAGGGTATATTTGTATTTATCGACATTAAGGGGAAGTTCCCTGCTGATGGCATGCCATGAGGCACCCATCCCTGCATGCAATGTATGGATTTTTTCAGATGCATCAACCTTTATTTGTACTGTTTCTTCGCCAGATCCGGTACAACTGCCGTTTAACAGCAGGCAAACAGCACAGGCTGCCAGCATGGGAATAATTACCGGCAGCAATTGTGATTCTTTTTTCATAGTAATTTTTTGGTTTCCATAAGACCTGGCTGGCAATAATAGAAAATATTTCCGGTAATACAATGCCAACCTGAATTACTCAATAAAAAGGGGGTGTATTGAATTTATCAATTAACTCATAAGAGGTATGTAATTTTATGATCATGAAATCCGGGTTTATCCTTTGCTCCATTAAAAAAAATGGAAACTCAGGATTTGAATTGGCAAATTTTTTGGCTTATATTGTATTGGCCCCTAAATTTGAGTTTATGAATTAATCAGGCTATAACATTTTTTGGACTGGATTCATTAGTAAGAAATTATAATTAACTAAAAATACCGGTAATAATGAAATTCATTAAATCAGTTCATATATTCAGGATTTTGTTTATGCCTGTGTGGCCAATCTTTCTCATTTCTATCCTTTTATCAGGTTCTACAAGTTGTAAACCAGATGTTACCATTGATAATCCCTATGCAGAGGTTAACTGGACAGATTGGGGCCGTTATAAGGCAGATTTGCATGCACATACCAGTCGAAGTGATGGCAATTTCAGTCCACATATAATAGTTGACCGCTATCATGAGCTTGGATATGATATACTAGCTATTGCTGACCATAATTTAGTTACTTATCCCTGGCAGGAATTTTCCACTTTTACTCCCAGCAGGCGGGCTTTCAGGCTGTTAGAAGAGGACTCATCCGGTGACCTGTCACAGGAAGAAGTTGTTGTATATGAAAACAGGGATCCGGAGACTTTAGGAATGGTTGCCATCCAGGCTAACGAAGTATCGCAGCATCACCATCTGGGCAGTTACTTTAGTGATCACCCCGGGGGAACCCTGGAAACCGTAGAAGAAA
>SLJO01000026.1 GCA_007135095.1 Bacteroidales bacterium
CATGAATGTCACATCAGCCTTTTTTTGCCAAAAGCGAAATACACTGCATGTGAGATCGACCGCAGGTCAAACCCCCATGGTTTTTTCATCTTATTTTGCCTGCCGAAGGTATTGGGGCTTTCGTTATTTACAACGTGCAAAGATACAAAATTGATATGAAATATATAATAACGGCGGTCAGTCCCCGGACCTCCGGGTCGTATCCAACAGCCTGCCCGTCAATCAGGGATGTATGGTTATTGCATCTCTCCGGTCACTGATTGTCATTGTTTTGTAAAATTAAATGACTTATATTTACCTTTAATGCAATATCCGGAGCAGTTGCTTTGTTAAGCTTCCATCAAACCATATTATTTACATTAACGTTTTTTTGAGTATATGGAAATAATTGTTTTTATTTGCAGACTTTTTTTTTCTAAAATAATTTTGCCATGAAGAATAAATATATCGATCTGATAGAACAGACCTTTGAATTTCCGCAAAAGGAATTTTATGTGGAGGACAATGAGCTTTATTTCAATGATATTCCCCTGATGGATATCATTAAGCAATACGGCACGCCTTTGAAAATAACCTACCTTCCAAGGATAAGCCGGCAAATACAGCAGGCAAAAAAATGGTTCAATGTGGCTATTGCCAAAGCAGACTACAACGGCGATTATCATTATTGTTACTGCACCAAGAGTTCACACTTTTCCTTTGTGCTGGAAAAAGTACTTGAAAACGATGTTCATCTGGAAACCTCTTCCGCGTTTGACCTTAATATTATTGAGGAGCTGTATCAGACGGGACTGGTGAACAAGGATATTTACATTGTATGCAACGGATTCAAGCGTCCCCAGTATATTGAAAATATAGCATCGTTCATTAACAACGGGTTTTCCAATACAATACCCGTCCTGGATAACATGCTTGAGCTCGACCAGCTGAACAAACTTGTCAATACCAGGTTTAAGGTAGGGATAAGAATAGCTTCGGAGGAAGAGCCCAAGTTTGAATTCTACACATCAAGACTGGGAATACGGTACAATGACATTGTTTCCTTTTATAAGGAAAAGATCAAGAAACACCCCAACCTGGAACTGAAAATGCTGCACTTTTTCATAAATACAGGAATCGCTGACAATGCATATTACTGGAACGAACTGTCAAAATGCGTAAACGTATATTGTGATTTAAAAAGGATTTGTCCTGAACTGGATTCACTGAACATCGGTGGCGGATTCCCGATCAAGAATTCATTATCGTTCGATTTTGATTATGAATACCTGGCAGAAGAGATAATTGCCCAGATAAAAAATATATGCGAGCGCAATGAAATACCCGAGCCTGATATATTTACCGAATTCGGATCATATACAGTTGGGGAAAGCAGCGCTGTTCTATATTCGGTTTTGGGACAGAAACGGCAGAATGATCGCGAATTATGGAATATGATTGATTCCTCGTTCATGACAACACTTCCGGATACATGGGCGCTGAATAAAAGATTCATCCTCCTGGCAGTAAACAACTGGGATGAAGAATATGAACGGGTATTTCTTGGCGGACTCACATGCGATAGTGAAGATTATTATAATTCGGAGGCTCATGCCAATGCTATCTTCCTTCCCAAAATTAAAAATGGTGATGTGCAGTATATAGGGCTTTTCCATACCGGGGCATACCAGGAATCCATAGGGGGTTACGGAGGCATACAGCACTGCCTTATTCCGGCTCCAAAACATATAATTATTGATCTGGATGAGGATGGAGAGCTGACCACCAAGTTGTTTGCAAAGGAGCAGAGCCATAAATCCATGCTTAAGATACTTGGGTATTAGCTCTTATTTTATGAAATTTACATTTAATCTAATAACCTTTCCATAACCAAAACGCATACATGATCAACTTCGGAGGGTTACAACAGGAATTTTCAAATCAGGAAAATGCCGGAATTATCATTATTCCAGTGCCCTATGACGCAACAAGCACATGGGGAAAGGGCGCGGACAAAGGTCCGGATGCTGTTATAAGCGCTTCTGCAAATATGGAGCTTTATGATATTGAAACCGGAACCGAGGTGTACAAAAGGGGAATATACACCGACAATCCGGTTACGGAAAAGGCAAGCCCCGAACAGATGGTGAAGGCAGTATACAGCAGGATAAGCGGTGTCCTTGAGAAAGGAAAGTTCCCGGTTCTGATCGGGGGCGAGCATTCCGTATCAATTGGCAGCATCCAGGCATTTGCCAGGCATTATTCAGGGCTTTCGGTGCTGCAGCTTGATGCGCACAGCGATCTCAGGGATGAATACGAAGGTTCATCAAATAATCATGCCTGTGTTATGGCAAGGGCGAGGGAAGTTGCTCCGGTGGTCCAGGTAGGTATCCGCTCAATGGACTCAGAGGAATTATCAGCCATGGATGCCGGCAGGGTGTTTTTTGCCCATCAGATCAATGAGAATGATGCCTGGATGGATAAAGCAGTCTCTATGCTTTCGGACCATGTATATGTTACCATCGACCTTGACGTGCTTGATCCTTCAATAATGCCCTCCACCGGGACCCCCGAACCCGGAGGAATGGGATGGTACCAGGTTCTGCGCTTTCTTGAAAGGGTGATTGACCACAAAAAGCTGGTGGGCTTTGATGTTGTGGAACTTTGTCCCTCGCCATCAGCCAAGGCTCCTGATTTCCTGGCGGCCAAACTTATTTACAGGTTATTGAGCATGCAGTTCAGAAAAGCAGATCGTATTGACAGCGTTAAAGCGTTTCAAACATAGCATATAAACACTTAAAGATAACTGAAATGAATAAAAATGATTTCCTTAAATATCCGGTTAAACATACCGATATCAAATCCTTTGATGCAACTCCCATAATAGAATCAATGCGTGATATGTCATTCACTTCACGTGATACAGCCAGTGCTGCCGACATTTATTCCAGGATGCTTAATGAGGATGAATGCACCGTCATGCTTACCCTTGCAGGCAGTACCAGTGCAGCAGGATGCATGCAGGTATATGTTGACATGGTAAAAAGCAATATGATTGATGTGGTTATTGCTTCCGGGGCTTCTATCGTCGATATGGATTTTTTTGAAGCTCTGGGGTTCAGGCACTATAAAGGTTCACCGTATGCCGATGACAGGCAGCTCCGGGATCTTTATATTGACCGTATCTACGACACATATATCGATGAAGAAGAGCTGCAGGTTTGCGATCATGCAGTCAAGGAGATTGCCGATCGGCTGGAGCCCCGGGCATATTCCTCCAGGGAGTTTATAAGGGAGATGGGTAAATACCTTGTTGAGAATTCCAAAAAGCAGGATTCCCTGGTTCAGGTTTGTTATGAACAAAATGTACCAATATTCTGCCCTGCATTTACCGACAGCAGCGCCGGTTTCGGGCTTGTCAAACATCAGTGGGAAAATCCGGAAGCCCATATAACAATAGATTCAGTGAAGGATTTTCTTGAGCTTACCCGGATCAAGATGGCCGCTCCGTCATCAGGATTGTTTATGATTGGCGGAGGCGTGCCAAAAAATTTTGCCCAGGACACGGTTATCTGCGCGGAAATACTCGGGAAGGAGGTGGAGATGCACAAATACGCGATACAGATAACCGTAGCCGATCCCAGGGATGGCGCCTGTTCAGGATCAACCCTGAGAGAAGCTGCCTCATGGGGGAAAGTGGACACCGTTTATGAACAAATGGTATATGCAGAAGCGACCACCATTCTGCCCCTTGTCGCGAGTTACCTTTATCATAAAGGCGACTGGAGAAAACGCACAAAAAAGGAGTGGGCCAAAATGCTGGATGCGGTAGCGGAAATGAAAACATGATAATTCAATCAAATACTCTTCTGTTCAGCAAAAGGTCACAATATTAATATCACTGTTTTTAGCAGCTGTTTCTATTCGAAATCGGTAGACAGAACTTCAAACTCGGTACGTCTGTTTATCTGGTGAGCAATCTCTCTTTGTTCCTCGGAGGGAAGGCCTTCGATAAATTCTTCAGACAGGGCTGTTCCGGCGGGCAAAAAGGAAAATGCTGAAGAAAGACGCTCATCAACCACCCTTGGCCTTGATTTCCCATAACCGGCAGCTACAAGCCTGCCGGCGGCAATTCCATTATCAATAAGGTAGTCGACTACCGACTGGGCCCGCCTTTGTGACAGTTCCATATTATGGGCTGCCCCCCCCCGGGAATCGGTGTGGGAAGCAAGTTCAATGGTTATTTTTGGATTATTATTAAGGGTTTCCACGAGTCCGTCAAGAGCAGCCATGGATTCCGGTCTTAAATCCCACCTGGCAAAGTCATATAGTATGTTTGGCAACTCAATTGGTTTTTCATGGGATTGAATGCCAATCATTACGGAAAAATCCTTGCTCCGGTCATGCCCCCTGGTGGTTATGCCCTTTTTGTCAGTAAGGTACCCTTCCTTTGATGCAATGAACACATAATCTGCCTCCGGCCTGAGCATAAAGCGGAATCTCCCTTCCGCTCCGGTATTGACCTCAAGCAATGTTCCGTCACTTCCAACCATCATTACAGTTGAGCCTGCAATGAACTCCTCTGAATCAATGTCCTTTACCCTGCCTTCGGCATTAAAGACCAAAGGCGGCAGGTAAAAAGAGAAAATATTATCTACGTTATGCCTTCCACGGTTGGAGCTGAAAAACCCTCTAACTGTCTTATCCTCAAATACGATACCAAAATCATCAGCCGGGGAGTTTAAGGGATAACCCATATTTTCAACATTCCAGCTGCCGTCATCGGTTTTTGTAGCTTTGAAAATATCCAGTCCGCCCATGCCGGGGTGGCCGTTGGATGAAAAATAAAGAGTTCCGTCAGGATGGACATAAGGAAAAACCTCGTCTCCGGGAGTATTTATTTCAGGACCAAGGTTGACCGGAACGCCCCATGAAGAGTTCGGATTGCTGCGGGTAACCTTCCAGATATCTTTGCTCCCTGCACCTCCGGGCATGTCGGATACAAAATACAGGGTCAGTTCATCGGGCGAAATGGCTGGATGCGCGGCTATAAGAGTATCAGGTGCAAGATCTATCAGTTCAGGTCGCCCCCACTGCTCACCACTTCGTCGGGTCTGGTATACCTGGCATCCATTTGATTTTTTCCTGACAGCCTTACAACTGGTGAAATACATGACAGTATGTTTGAGATTGAGAGATGGGGTACCCTCATCGAATTCGGAATTAATTCCTTCGAGGGGAGAGGGAGCACTCCACTGGCCCTGCCTGTCACGGCGTGATTCATAAATATCTGCGAAATACTCTCCCGTAACACCATGCCTGTCGTTCCCCCGGCCTTTTCTGGCAGAGGTGAAATAAACGTGGGCATGATCCCTGCTGGCAAACGCGGGGGAGTAATCACTTTCGCGGGAATTAAAAAAACCCGCTTCAGTAATCTCATATGGACCCGGATTTTCCATCCAGTGCATTGCAAGCTCAGATGACTCTATGCCGATCCTTCCACGGGGGTCATCAGGAACCAGTTCCTGATATATCCTATACTGTTCTATGGCCTCCTGGTACTTCTCATTCATTTTAAGCGCATCACCAAAGTACCTGTATACCTCCGGGTCCTTGTAATTGCGACTGACAGCCCTGCTGAACCATCCCTCCGACTGCCGGCTGTCCGAAACTTTCATATAGCATTTTGCAATCCGGAAAACTATTTCTGTCCGCAAGTCCCTGTCGTTCACGGCTGAATATGCATCCCTGTAAAGACCAATGGCTTCATAGTACTCTCCTGCAGAATAAGCACGCTCGGCTCTTTCCAGTCTGCGCGACTGTGAGTGGATACCTGAAAACAAAAACAGGCCAAGGACAATAAAAGCAAGGGTTACAGGGATCCTCATCTCAATGGTAAATTACAATTCCAGGTTGTAAAAGTAGATATTTTTGATTCAAAAAAAAACTCACGATCAAACTCCACATCCTGCTATCCGGCTATGTACAACTCCTGCAGTATTCCTGCCAGATATGAAAAAAACAAAACCGGAACATCGCAATTGTTCCGGTTAAGCAAACATATGAAAAAAACCAGATCCTTTGGAATTATCTTATGAAAAGAAGTTCACGATACTTGGGGAGAGGCCAAATCTCATCATCCACTATCATTTCCAGGTGGTCGATCTGATAGCGGATCTCATCCAGGTAAGGTTTAACTTTGTCTGAGTATTCCCTTGATTTAATAGCGGTTTCATCAATCGTATTGGCTTTTCTTCTTTCATCAATCATATTATTTACCTTTATGTTAACCATTGCTGTGCGGCTTGAAATCTCCCTGATGGATGCCAACTGGGTAGAAGAAAGCTTTTCAAAATCAGAATTTGCAAAAAGTTCTTTAAGGCCTTTTACGTTTTCAATAAGTATGTTTTGATACCTGTAAACTGTAGGCAGAATATGGTTTATCGCCAGATCTCCGAGCACCCTTGACTCAATCTGCAGTTTCTTGGTGTATTTTTCCAGATCTATCTCAAACCTGGCCTCAAGCTCACGTTCGGAAAAAACCTTCATCTCAGAAAAAAGCTCCTTTGCTTCCGGTGAAATAATTGCAGACAGCGCTGTGAGAACATCATTGATATTCGAGAGTCCGCGTTTTTCTGCTTCGATTTTCCACTCTTCAGAATAATTGTTGCCGTCAAACCTTACTTTTTTTGAAGCAAGAATGAATTTTTTGATTACCTGGAATATTGCTTCATCTTTTTTAACACCCTGGTCTGTAAGCCTGTCTATTTCATTTTTAAACTCTTTCAATTGCTTTGCGACGATGGTGTTCAGCGCTATCATGGGTGAGGCCACATTGGTTGCTGAGCCTACGGCCCTGAACTCAAATCGGTTGCCGGTAAAAGCAAAAGGAGATGTACGGTTCCTGTCAGTATTGTCGGGCAATATTTCCGGAATCTTGCCAACATCCAGTTTAAGCTCGGTTTTTTCGTCCGGGTTCATTTTCTTGCCTGAAACCCTTGTTTCGATTTCATCGAGTATCTTATTTACTGCTTCTCCCAAAAAAACCGACATAATGGCCGGGGGAGCCTCAGACGCCCCGAGCCTGTGTTCATTGCCCAGTGATACTATACTGGACCGGAGAAGGTCCTGGTATTCAAACACTCCCTTTATGACAGATACGAAAAAGGCAAGGAACAACATATTTGTCTTTGGCGTCTTGCCGGGCGAAAAAAGGTTTATGCCTGTATTTGTAATAAGCGACCAGTTACAATGCTTTCCTGAACCATTTACATCCTTGTAGGGTTTTTCGTGAAATAGTACTTTAAAATGGTGTCTTTTTGCAACCCGTTTCATGATTGTCATCAACAACTGGTTATGATCTACGGCAAGGTTAGCTTCCTCAAAAACGGGAGCACATTCATACTGGTTGGGAGCCACTTCGTTATGCCGGGTTTTTACCGGGATTCCAAGTTTGTAGGCCTCAATCTCGAAATCCTGCATGAAAGCGGCAACCCTCATCGGGATATAGCCGAAGTAATGGTCTGCAAGCTGCTGGTCCTTGGCTGCAGAATGTCCCATTAATGTGCGATCGGTAAGTTTCAGATCAGGCCGGGCATTAAACAGATCATTATCAACCAGGAAATACTCCTGCTCACAGCCGAGGCCGACATTTACCCTGGTAATACTCTTATCGAAATAATTACACAACGCCACGGCAGCCTTATCCACTGCCTCGATGGATTTTAAAAGTGGTGTTTTGTAATCAAGTGAATCACCCTTGAAGGATATATAAACAGAGGGAATGCACAATGTTGTTCCCATAACGAAGGCAGGGGATGAAGGGTCCCATGCCGTATAACCGCGGGCCTCGAATGTGTTTCTCATACCTCCGCTCGGAAAGCTGGAAGCATCAGGTTCCTGTTGTACGAGTTTGCTGCCGTCAAAATTTTCAATGACATAGTTGTCTGAGGCAGGTTCAAAAAAAGCATCGTGCTTTTCGGCTGTTGCCCCGGTAAGAGGATGAAACCAGTGCGTGTAATGGGTAACCCCCTTGTCGATTGCCCAGGCTTTCATGCCTGATGAAATCTGGCTGGAAACTTTACGGTCAATTTTTGTGCCTTTCTCTATTGCCTCCATAACGCTGCTAAATGCCTCCTGGGACAAATATTCCTGCATTCTTTTTTTATTGAACACATTGATTGCAAAATACTCTGATGTTTTAACTGAAGGAGATTCAACCACGACCGGTTGCCTGGATATTGCTTTTTCAATTGACTTGAAACGGAGTGTGCCCATGATTAATTAGATTAGGTTGAAAACTGATTAATTATGAAACAAAAGTATGTTTTTTATTTAACACCCCCAAATTTATTAAGGGCTATTTTATTTATTTATACTTTTTTTAATATACCCCCCCCTATTTTTTAATACCTTGATTGATTTTTATATATTTTAAAATAAATTAACGGACGACTAAAAACCTGTATTTTTCTACACCGGAGCCAAAAAAACCGGCTACTAAAACCGGTTTCTTATTTTATTATCCAAATGTACTGGCACGGGAGGAAATTCCCTCAGGTGGTCCTTGCTGTTATTAATCCTGACTTTATATCTCAGCCAGCCGGGTTTTCCTGAACATAATACCCGTAAAATAATGGTATGGTCTGAATTCCTTTATAAAAATTCCACAGAGGATAATTCTCATTGGGTGAATGGATGGCATCACTTTCCAGTCCGAATCCCATTAATATAGACTTTACATCCAGAACTTTTTCAAAAAGGGAAATAATGGGAATGGAACCGCCGCTGCGGAAGGGTATTGGCTTTTTGCCGAAGGTATCCTCATACGCCCTGCTTGCGGCACGGTATGCCGGGTGGTCTACCGGCGAAACATATCCTTCGCCACCGTGCAATACACGGGCCCTTACCCTCACTCCAGGAGGAGCAATTGATTCAAAGTGCTTTTTGAAAAGGTCGTCTATTTTTTTTGATTTCTGATTGGGAACAAGCCTCATCGAAATTTTGGCATGAGCAGTCGAGGGAAGGATGGTCTTTGCCCCTTCCCCTGTATAACCTCCCCAGATACCGTTTACATCAAGCGACGGGCGTATTCCGGTGCGTTCCATTGTGGTATATCCGGCTTCCCCGGTTAGTTCTTCAACATCCAGGTCATTTTTATACTTTTCAGCATCAAATGGTGCCTTGGCCATTTCCTGCCGTTCTTCAGGTTTTACATCCAGAACATCATCATAGAAACCCGGAATTGTAATACGGTTGTTTTCATCGGTAAGTGAGGCAATCATTTTTGCAAGCACATTTACCGGATTAGCAACCGCACCTCCGTAAAGCCCGGAATGAAGATCACGGTTTGGCCCGGTAACTTCGACCTCCAGGTAACTTAATCCCCTCAACCCGGTTGTAATTGAAGGCACATCCTGACCAATCATGCTTGTATCTGAAACCAGTATAACATCACATTTGAGTTTACCGGCATTTGCCTGGCAGAACTTACCCAGGTTGGGTGAGCCTATCTCCTCCTCCCCCTCTATCATGAATTTAATATTGCAGGGCAGGGTGCCAGTTTTAACCATGTACTCCAGTGCCTTGACATGCATGAACAATTGACCCTTATCATCATCGGCACCCCTGCCCCATATTTTACCTTCACGTATTTCCGGTTCAAAAGGCGGGGATTTCCAGAGCTCAAGGGGTTCAGCAGGCTGAACATCATAGTGACCATATACCATCACTACCGGCAGGGAGGGATTGATGATCTTTTCAGCATACACCACCGGATGCCCCTCTGTGGGAATTACTTCGGCCATATCGGCTCCTGCCTCGAGCAGGGATTTTTTTATGTATTCGGTTGCCCTGTGCATATCTGCCTTATGTTCAGATTTGGAGCTTACGGATGGGATACGTATAAGACCGAACAATTCCTCAATAAACCGGTCCTTATTTTCCTCGATGTATTTTTTTGCCTTTTCCATATAATATATAGTATAGGTGATCTATTAATTTAAATGCGAGAGTGAAGCCAAAAACTAAAACAAGGAGGCATCGGAATCCTGAATTCTATTCTTCAGCAAAGGAAGCCGCGGCTATCTCAAGCTCTTTGTAAAAACTCCTGCCAAACCTGCGAATAACTGATTCGCGGCAGAAAGTAAAAACAGGAACGTTAAGTTTCTCACCGTGGGAAATGGCAGGCTTGCAGATAGGCCAGCGATCATAATTTACCGCCGTAAAATTATCATGCTCCTTAACCCGTATAGGATATAAGTGACATGAAACCGGCTTGCGAAAGGATATTTTCCCTTCAGACCAGGCTTTTTCGATGGCGCATATTGCTATGCCATTTTCAAAAATCGCATAAACACACTCCTTTTCATTTAAAAGGGGTGTTACTGTTTCGCCATCACTTTCATCAATAACATGAGTTCCCTGCAGATCAATGGCGGCAGCCGATTCGGGGCGGAGGTAGGGTCTTATCACGGGAAATATTTCCCTCAGAACAGGGAGTTCACCTGCCTCAAGCGGTGCTCCGGCATCTCCCTGCACACAGCATGCCCCTTTACATTTATCAGGATCGCAAACGAACTTCTCTTCCAGCACAGAAAGACTTATAACCTTTTCATTAATCTGCAGCATACTGCTCATTTTACAAGTATTTTTCCGGTCATCTCTGCTGATGCAGGTATTTCCATTATATGAAGCAGTGTGGGTGCCACATCTGCAAGCACCCCGTCTTCTATTTTTGTATACTCGTCGGAAATCAGCAGGCAGGGAACGGGATTAAGCGAATGGGCTGTATTTACCGAACCATCGTCATTAAGTGCGAAGTCTGCATTGCCATGATCGGCAATTATCAAAGAGGAATAGCCATTTTTGTTTGCGGCGTCAACCACCTCACCTACGCAGGTGTCAACGGTTTCAACGGCTTTCTGTATAGCCTCATATACGCCTGAATGTCCTACCATGTCGCAATTGGCAAAATTGAGGCAGATAAAATCAAAGTTTTTTTTGTCCATTTCGGCTATCACGGAATCTTTTACCTCAAAGGCGCTCATTTCGGGTTTCAGATCGTATGTTGCAACCCGGGGTGAGGGGATCATAATCCGGCTTTCATTTTCAAAAGTCTCCTCACGGCCACCGGAAAAGAAAAATGTTACATGCCCGTATTTTTCTGTCTCTGCGATCCTTAATTGTTTTTTTCCTGCCTTTGAAACCAGTTCCCCCATGGTATTGACAAGGTTGTCCTTATCAAACATAACTTTCACCCCCTTGAAGGTGTCGTCATACCTGGTCATTGTAATATAATGCAATGGCAGTGTCTTCATATCGTGTTCAGGGAAATCCTTTTGTGTCAGTGCTACCGTCATTTCCCTCAGCCTGTCGGTGCGAAAATTAAAACAGATCACCACATCTCCCTCTTTGATAGTCCCGACCGGGTCACCAGTATCACTAACCATAACTATGGGTTTAATAAATTCATCGGTGATATTTTCATCATAGGAATCCTTTACAGCCCTGAGAATGTCGGTGGTCTTCCTTCCTTTTCCGCCCACAAGGAGGTCATATGCAACCTTCACCCTTTCCCAGCGCTTATCCCTGTCCATGGCGTAGTAGCGTCCAACCAGCGAAGCGATCTTTCCGTTGGATTTTTGAAGATGTTCCTGGAGATCCTTTAAAAATCCATAACCGCTTTTGGGATCAGTATCGCGGCCATCGGTAAATGCATGGATAAAAACATCCTCCAGTCCGTGCTCTTTTGTGATATCACATAACTTGTATAGGTGCTTATCGGAAGAATGCACTCCTCCGTCACTTACCAGTCCGAGAAAATGAACCGCCTTCCCTTGTTCTTTTGCATAGCTCATGGCTTCCTTAAGCACCGGGTTTTCTGAAATGCTGTTATCTTCAATTGCCAGGTTTATCTTTACCAGATCCTGATAGACTACTCTCCCTGCACCGATATTCAGATGCCCGACCTCAGAATTCCCCATCTGCCCGTCCGGCAGCCCGACATGCTTTCCTGCCGCCATCAGTCTGGAACCGGGATATTTTTCGGTAAGCCGGTCCATAACCGGAGTCCGGGAATTGTATATTAAATCTGCTTTTGATTTGTCACCGATTCCCCACCCGTCAAGTATGATAAGTATAGCTCTTTTATTATTCATGGTAATGCTTTATTTGTTTTTGGCGTTTTTTAATGCCAGGCACAAAATTATTCATTTTTACCGAGAGAAAAAACCTGGTTAAGAATTTGTATGGCATTATAAAATTGACCTGATGTTTTATACCTTAGCAAAGGCATGGTAATAGAACGGCATTGCTCCTTATTCAGATAATACTATGGCACACCCCCTGAAACCTGATGATATTAAAAATTCCGGTGGCTACAGGCTGGTAAAAGAACTCAGCCATGAGGAAATAATTGAATTCGTAATGGGGCAATTCAAGCAGTTAAGGTGGCCCATGGCTGTCTTTTACGTATTCAATATTTTTTTGATTGGATTAATATTGGCTTTTACCATTGGTAATTTTTTGTTTTCATATATCTCCTGGGGATTATACTGGCAATATTTACTTCTCGGAGTGGTTACCGGAATGCTCCTGGTAATTCCCCTGCATGAAATGCTGCACGGCCTGGCTTATAAGCTGGCAGGTGCCCCCACCGTAAAATATGGCGTTGATCTGAAACAAATGATGTTTTATGCCAGTGCCCCGGGTTTTGTGGCAGATAAATATGCCTTTTACCTGGTGGCCTTTTCACCCTTTGTTCTTATAAATATGATATTCCTTGCGGGTATTCTGCTTGGCCCGGTCACTGTGCAATGGGGCTCACTGGTGGCCGTTTTCATCCATGGCACAATGTGTATAGGCGACTTTGCAATGGTAAATTTTTTTGCCGCCTTTCCCGGACAAAAGGTTTACACCTATGATGACAAATCGGAGAAGCGAAGCTATTTCTATATAAAACACTGATAAACCAAAAAAACATATGAACTTTATTTATCTAAATATGTTTAGTGTCAGATGTATCCGGTTACTAACCTATGTGAATGTCCATACTGATCAAGTCCCCGCGGGAGAGATCCGCGGACAGATTTCGCAAATGATCCGCCTGTTTAACAAAAAAGCCCCGCGCATCCTGCACGGGGCTTTTTTGTGTGGTGCCACCTGGAATTGAACCA
>SLJO01000036.1 GCA_007135095.1 Bacteroidales bacterium
TTAACACTTTGGATAGCAGGATAAAACTTTTAATATGAGAGCCGGATCTGAGAAAAAAGCCATTTTCCGCTTTTACGAAGAACTGAATGATTTTCTTCCGCCAATGCAGAGAAAACAGGACAGGGTATACATTTTCAAAGGTAACCCCTCGGTCAAAGACGCAATTGAGGCTCAGAACATACCCCACACCGAAGTGGATCTTATACTGGTTAACGGTAATCCGGCAAATTTCAGACATAAACTCAAAGATGGTGACAGGGTGTCGGTTTATCCGGTTTTTGAAAGTTTTGACATCAGTGGGGTTAAACCGGATCCGGAAAGGCCGGCCCGCAAAACCTCGTTCATTCTTGACGTCCACCTGGGAAAGCTTGCAAAGCTGCTCAGAATGACAGGATTTGACGCTGTTTATCGAAATGACCTTGAAGATGACGAGATAATCAACAGGGCTTGCGATGAAAACAGGATCATACTGACAAGAGACCGCGGGATCCTTAAAAACAGCCGGGTTAAAAAGGGCTATTTCGTCCGTTCACAGAAACCCGTGGAGCAGATAAAGGAAGTAATTATCCGCTTCCAGCTGCAGTCTTCCATAGAGTTCCTCAGCCGTTGCATTGAATGTAACGGCATCATATCCCATAAAGCTAAAAAGGATATTGAGAAAAATTTAAAACCCGGCACCAGCATTCATTTCAACAAGTTTTACCGATGCAGCAATTGCGGCAGAATCTACTGGGAAGGTTTCCATTTTGAAAGCATGCAAGCTTATTACAGGGAACTTATATCTTCACTTGGAAGGTAGATAAAACAGGGATTAAATTGGAACCTTCTTGAAAAATTATCGTAAATGAAGACCGTTGGGTATTATTTGCGCTTTGAATTCCCGAACCATATTTCAATAAAAACCAATAAAATGAAAAAAACCGTTTACTCAATTCTGCAGGCATTTTTAATATTTGCTGTTATCACATTTAGTCAGTGTAAATCCAAAAAGGATGTTGCACAGGCACCTCCCGGAGAAACAAGGGTGGAAGTACTTTGCAGCGGTCCCGATTTCTTTACTGACAATGAATATTTCAGGGCTAACTCCGTAGCAGAAAGCCGGAACCAGGCCAATTCAAAAAGAATGGCTTTAAGCAATGCCAGGGCTGAACTTGCAGGTCAGATCGAGACAACGATAAAAAGCGTCATAGATAACTATATTCAGGATATAACGGTAGGTAACCGTTCTGAATTCAACCAGAGATACGAAGGCCTGTCCAGAGAAGTTATCAATCAGCGGCTTAACGGAACACGGGTCATTTGCGAGGAATTGATGAGAACTTCGGAGGGATTGTACAAAACCTATATAGCCATTGAACTTTCGGGCGAAGATATTGTGAATGCCATGAATCAGCGCATTGCTGCAGATGAACGGCTCAGGCTTGACTACGACTATGAGAAATTCAAGGATACCTTCAATGAAGAGATGGAGCAGATGAAAAATAGCCGGGGATATTGATACCCTTTCATTCACGGCCCACACTCTTACTGTTGAATTTCTTTTAAATATTTTTTCTGTGCAAAATTTCCCGGTAACAATATCTTCTGCTTTTGTTCTGCTGTTGCTTGCAGTCATGATGACTGGTCAGGGTTGCGCATCAAAGAGATTTGCAAAACAAGCCCGGAAATTTGAAGATGCCGGCCTGTATGAAATGGCTGCGGAAAATTTCCTGCGTTCCTTTAATGCCAACCGTAAAAACATAGATGCAGCAACAGGACTGCGGAGGACCGGTCAAAGGGCCCTTGATTTAAAGGCTGCAGCTGTAGTCCAGGCATGTTTTTCAGGCAACGACAGGGAGACGGTATATAATTATCTCGGTGTACTTGCATATCATCAGAGAATCAGAAATACGGGGATTGATTTGTCAATTACTGAACAGGCCCGTTCCTGTTACGAGGAAGCCAGGCCCAGGTTCCTTGACAGGTCATTCGAAGAAGCCAGGCTGCTGCTTGATGAGGAGGACTTCACCGGGGCTGAATCCTTGTTTTCCGAGATAAAACGTATAGATCCTGATTACCGGGATCTGAAAGGATACATGCGGATATCCAGAAGCGAACCCCTCTACAGGGAAGGTGTCGAACAGCTTAATAATGGATTTTACAGAAGGGCTTTCAGTACTTTTACTACCTTGATAAATGACCATGGAGCATACAAGGATGCAATTGAGTTAAGGGAGGACGCCCTCTCAGGAGGTATGCTTACTATTGCCGTCGCTGACTTCAAAAACAACTCCTCACATAGAAATGCCCATGAACTGATCAAAACACGGATCAGCACTGAAATCAGCAACCTGAACAACCCATTTCTGCAGATAGTTGATGACCGTAATATGGAAGTTTTTATAAAGGAACAGGAAAGGGCAGCCCTGCTCGGAAGCGGAATGCAGGTCGGCAGGTTAATGGCGGCAAGGGCGTTGCTGACCGGGAGCCTGCTGAATCTTGAACTGGGGGAAGGCAGGGTGCAGAGAACTGAAAGAAGAGCATACCTGAAAGAAGTCGTTGAAACAGAAGATAAAGCCACGGGTGAAAAATCTTCCCGGACTCTCTATCATAAAGTTACCTATCATGAATTCCGCAGGGAGAACTATGCATCGGGTTCTTTCCAGTTTCAGCTCAGCTCTACTGAAACCGGCGCTGTACTTGCATCGGGAGTGATTGAACTGAAACCGGCCGACCGGATCCATTATGCTGTTTTCGAGGGTAACCCGGAAAACCTGGTGCCCGGTCACTGGGAAAACATGAACAGCGAGTCGCCGAAGGATAATATACAGGATCAGCGCGTTGCAGTGAGAAACCTGCAAAATCTGATCTCTGCGAGAAACACCATTAAAACAACGGCAATATTGCAAAATGAGCTTATGGATGGCATAGCAAGGGAGGTAAGAAATGCTGTAAGTAATTACAATCCCGAACAATGACTCTAAGGACTTTGCAATATTCAGGAATTCTATGCCTGCTGGTGTTATTCCAGGCCTGCAGCTCAGGGCGCTCCCTGCCGGAAACCACTTCTCCGCAACCCGACTGGGTCAGAAGCCGTCCTGTATTGCCAGGATATTATACAGGCATAGGCTGGGCACAAAAAACATCTAATATTCAGCAATATCAGCAGGCAGCCAAACAAAATGCCCTTGCAGATCTTGCAAGTGAGATATCGGTTCATATATCTTCCAACTCGGTTTTGCATGCCTTTGAATCAAATCTGGGCTACAAGGAGGATTATTCCTCTACAATTCAGGCACGCACCCAGGAAGAGCTTGAGGGTTTTGAGTTAACAGAATCATGGGAAGACCAGGGTAACTACTGGATATATTACAGGCTTTCTGCAGCGGTGTTCCATGAAATAAAGGAAAGGCGAAAAAATGATGCAGCCGCCCGTTCAGCGGGACTACTGGAAAATGCTCTTGTAAGCAGGGAGCAGGGCGACATCCGTATGAACCTTGTCCATCTGATAAATTCCATAGAAGCAATAAAAAATTATCTCGATGACCCTTTGCCTGTAGAGTTCAGGGGAGAAACCATCCAGCTTGGAAACAGGATTTTCAATGAACTGACTTCTTCGGTTTCACAACTGCAAATTACCCCCCATCAACAGGAAATTAAAATAAAGGCCGGGCAGGAAATCGTGCCTTCTATGCTTAACTTCAAGGTCACCAGCGCAACCGGCCTGGTTTCAAATTTCCCTCTGGTGGCAAACTATTCAGAAAGACCCGTGAGAAACAACCGTGCCAGGACAGGCAGTGACGGAAGCGCCGGCTTCGGAATTGACAGGGTCAGGTCGATAAGAAATTCCGAATCATTTGCCGTAACCGCCGATATGGAGAGCATTCTTGCCGAAGCTGCAGCCGACCCGGTTATAAGGCGTCTGGTAGGACGCTTGTCCATGCCCCAGGGGGTCGTGAGAATTAATATCCTTAAACCTGTTATCATGCTGTATTCAAAAGAAATGATAATGGGAGAAATGTTGCCGTCAGGAACACTGGGCGAAAATTTCCGCAGAAATGCCCTGGAAGCAGGGTATGAATTCAGCAATAATACCGGTGATGCCGACTTTGTGGTAAAGATCATGGCAAATGCCATTCCAGCCGCAGAATCAGGTGCCTATAAAAACATGGTCCTTCAGGGCAATATATCGGTCGAAATGGCTGATGGCAGCAGGATATACCAAAGGGAATTCGAAGGGTTCAGGGGATCTCATTTCGATTTTAACCGTGCCGGTGATGAAGCTTACAGGCAAGCAGCCAGAAGACTGAACTCCAGTTATTTCCGGGAAATAGACGAGGCTTTAAAAAATGGGTTGTAAGGGTGTTCCGGCCCCCTGGTTTGCAAATTCTCCACTGTGGTTTACTGTGGAATTCCATGAAAATTGTGAAACAAGTGTTTAAAAACTTATCTTGGCAACTTATTTAGTCGCTCGATCATGTAAATTGTCTTATCATAAAGATCTTTTTTTATATCCCTGTAAATAGTCCTGGAACCATGGGGGGCATTGTGATCAGTTTCAGGATGATTTATCCGGCATATAAGAGTATTCCTGAGCTCAGCAGCGTCGGAAATTATCTGGTATACATTTTCCTGGTTAAGTGAAGATGTATGTTCGAGAAAAATCAGGCATTCATAAATCACCTCGAAGCAAAGATTATTCACGTCTTTTTTAATATTCCTGCGACTGGCCATACATCGGAAATTGATCATGAAAAAAGGTAAATATTAGAAACTTAAGGTACTTCAATTTACAAATTTATTGACATTTAAACAAAGAAGTTTTAAACAAGATTTCAAAAATAATGTTTAACCGCTTATATAACCTTTAACAGTGCCTTCCCCAATGCTTAAACCAGAAATCATTAATGAATGCCGGGGAGAATTATTTGTCATTAACGGAAAAGAGAAGCCGGCAGAAATGTTTGATCACAAAATTCTTCTTACAGGAATTTCATTTTACGAGGTATTGAAGATAAAGAAAAAAACGCCCCTGTTCCTTTCAGATCACCTGGAAAGACTTGCTGAATCGCTTAAGGCAGCAAACTTCATTTCCAGCACCCCCCTGGAAGTGATCGCAGAAAATATTGACCGTCTGATTGACCTGAATACTGCCATTGATGATGGCAATATCAGATTGATTTTGCATTACCCCTTCAATTCCAGCAAAAAACCGGATATTTACGTTTATTACATACCCCACAGTTATCCATCTGAGTATGAATATGCATCTGGTATATCACTGGTACTTGTACACTCTGAAAGAAAAAATGTGCATTCCAAGATCATAAATATGGATGCCAGAATGGCATTAAACAGGAAGATCAGGGATAATAAAGCATATGAAGCTCTGCTTGTCAATAAAGACGGTTTTATTACCGAGGGCAGTAAATCCAATTTTTTTATGATCAGGGAAGATAAAATAACAACAGCCCCGGAAAAAGATGTTCTTCCGGGAATCACAAGAAAACATATCTTTCGCTTATGCCGTAATTCCGGAATTGATATAAGAGAGGCGAAAATCCATTACACCGAAACCGGTAATTATGAATCCTGTTTTATTACCGGAACCTCACCGGGTGTTCTGGCAGTAAGGAATATCGGATCAAAAATTTTCAAGCATGACCATCCCTTACTCGGTAAAGTATCACAGGAATATGAAAAGCTTGTCAGCGATTACCTGGAAATAAATATAAAACAGTTCGGCCGGAATAATAAAATCAATTGATATGTCCACCATTATCATCTACATGTCACTGCATGGTTGTGCAGAAAAGGCGGCACTTATACTCAGGGAATTTGCCCCGGAAAAGGTGGATCTCGTTAACCTGAGTCTGCAAGATCCCCCTGAACTTGATAATTATGACACGGTAATAATCGGGGGGTCAATTCATATGGGAACCATCCAGGGAAAGATTGCGGGTTTTTGCAATGAGCATGAATGGGAACTGCTTACTAAGAGGCTGGGCCTGTATCTCTGCCACATGCATGAAGGAGATGAGGCTGTGCAACAGTTCAATGATTCCTTCAGTAAGCCCCTCAGAGACCATGCCGTTGCCAAAGGCCTGTTTGGAGGTGAGTTTAACCTTGATAAAATGGGCCACAACGAAAAAATGCTGGTTAAAACGGCCCTTGGAGTAGACCATAGCATCACAAATATAAATGTCAAAGCCATAGAAGGTTTCGGAAGGGTTATTTTCCATCTTGACAAATCATAACAGGATACATCATTCAATCAAACCGTCCTGGTTTTCCGTTATAATTTCTAATCCTTCCCCCGGCAACGGTACGGCACCCTATCTTTTCACGAGGAGCACAACATTCTCAACATGCGCGGTATGCGGAAACATATCAACTGCACGTAACCTTTCAATGCGGTAAGCGGCATCCATCAGTTGTAAATCCCTGGCCTGGGTAGCGGAGTTACAGCTAACGTAAACAATCCTGGAGGGAGAGATTTCCAGCATTTTTTCCACCACCCCGGGATGCATACCTGTTCGAGGAGGGTCGGTAATAATGGTGTGGGGTGCCCCGTTTTTACCGGTAAAGTCAGCGGTAAGCATATCATTGATATCTCCTGCGTAATAAGTCAGGTTTCCAAGTTTGTTCAGTTTAGCGTTGAACTCTGCATCATTCACTGCTTCGGGCACTTGTTCAAGACCGACAACCCTGCTGCACTGTCGTGAAATAAAGGCAGCTATTGTTCCTGTTCCTGTATACAGGTCATAGATAACTTCGTGTTGGCGGGGACTGGCATAGTCCCTTACTATTTTATAAAGTTCAACGGCCTGCAATGAATTGGTCTGGTAAAAGGACTTGGGCCCAATTTTAAACTGAAGGTCTTCCATCGCCTCCAGTATATATTCCCGACCGCTGAATAGCTCAACATCCAGGTCATGAATTGTGTCATTCCCTTTTGGATTAACAACATACATGAGCGAAGTGATACCGGGGAATTCATCTGCTAAATATTGCAGCAATCTTTCCTGCACCGGTTTGTCTTCATAAAAAAAGACAACAATAACCATAACCTCACCAGTTGAGCTTGTCCGTATGATTAGTGTCCTCAGGAAACCCTGCTGCCTTACCAGGTCAAAAAACTCAAGACCGCTACCTATTGCATAGTTTTTAACAGCAAGCCTGATGGAATTCGATGGCTCCTCCTGGAGGTAACAGTTTTTAATGTCAAGTACCTTGTCAAACCTGCCGGGTATATGGAAACCTGCAGCCCTGAATTCATCGATCTTTTCGCCGCCGGCCACCTCCTGTTCGGTCATCCAGCGCCGGTTGGTAAAGGTATATTCCAGCTTGTTCCTGTAAAACCGTGTGTTTTGGGAAGGCAGTATGGGATCGGGAAGGGGAAAACCGAGTTTGCCGATCCTGGTGAAATGGTCAATTACCTGTTGCTGCTTGAATCCAAGTTGCTCGTTGTAGGAGATGTGCTGCCATTTGCAGCCTCCGCAAACGCCAAAGTGCTCGCAGAATGGTTCAGTTCGCATAGCCGAAGAAGCGTGCAGTTTAACAGCCCTCCCCTCCATGTAATTCCTGCGTTTCTTTGTTATCTGAATATCAGCAATATCGCCTGGAGCCAGAAAGGGCACAAAGATTACCAGGTTGTCAGACCTGGCAATGGCTTTACCTTCAGCCGCAACATCGGTTATTTCTATTTTTCTGAGCAGTGGCAGGGACTTTTTTCTTTTCACTTTTTTACCTCAAAGTTAACATTATCAAAAAACTTGTAGATCCCTATGCGGTCCCACTGTGGTTTCATTTTTTTTTTGTAAAGGCTCTTTCTTAGTGATTAAGTCGCGGATTAAATATACCGGTTATCCTGGAACCGAATGAATAAGACAGCCCGATATTGGCAGCAAACTCATATGAAGAAGCCCTGCGGCGCTGCTCAAGGAGTATTTCTTCCAGTGTCATGTCGGCCTTGGGAATAGCAACCAGGTCATTTATCAGATTGAAACTGGTCGACAGGTTAAGGGATAACCCCTCAACAATCCGCAGGTTTATAATTCCGGATAATTCGGTTCTGTTGGAGCGAAAATCATGAAAGTGATGGAACGCGACCAGCCCCGCCCTGACATTACCCCATGGCTGACGGAAATCAGCTGATAATACAAGTGCCTGCCCGTATAAAAACTCCTCGGTTTTATCAAATATGGTTTCCTCAACATAGTCGTAATAACCAATTCCGAGCCGCCATGCCAGCGCGATCGACCGTCTTGTAGCTTCCTCGTAAGGGTATATGCTGTATTCGATAGCGGGCGAAACTTCTCCGCTGAAATGCAGATTATGGAATGTACTTATGAATATGTCACCAAAAACACCAACACCCCAGTGATCGGTAATGCTTTTTATATGATAGCTGTCAAAGCCGCCCCGCACGGAAGTTGAAGTTATAATACCCTCATCCGTTGAAAAATTCCGTTCATAATAATTACCGTAGGGACGCAACCTTGTCTTGAATTCCGGTGTAATCCTGTCGGCAAATACTCCATACCTGATATGAAGGGAGTTACGGGTCTCCTCCCTGCTGTAGTTCCCACCGCCATAAAATTCCATTACCCAGTAGTTCCATGGATCCCTGTAGGATAAATCATCCCCCGTGATTTCGAGAATTGCGGCTTCATAATTGATAACCATTCTGTCAGCACCGGATGATGCGGCGATAAAAGGTGCCAGGCCCATTTTTATTTTACTGGTATAACCCCTTCTTGTTTCATAGGAAGTATTGGTGGCAGGCGCCCAGTAACTAAGTTGATAGTTCTTGTCCTGGTAAATCCCCCGGCCAATAAAAGAAATACTATATGTTGAACCGGTTGTTCCCGCAGGATGCTGTGACATGATGATATGAACATTTGCAAGAGCCCTGTCCCTTACATATTCAACAACCGGAATTTCCTGCCTGATGAAATCGGTATCAACCGAAGCAGGCATATCGAAATAAACACTCAGGATGTTATTATTTCCGGTCTGGGCATACAAAACATTACCGGAAAAACCAGCATTCATCAAGTGCAGGAACGTTATTGTTAATAGTATTTTTGTAAAAAAAATGCTGGATGCAGCCATGATACTTTTTTTCGTTAATAATTTTCAGGACTGGTAAAAACAACTTGCAAAGTTAACTTTACCGGGCTTATAAAATAGGTTAACAAATGTTAAAGTGCAATCTTTAATGCCATCGACTGATTTGTTCTGACTGTTTTCAGAGGATCCGCTTCCCGAATGACAATTAGCGGCGACAGGACTCAGGGGATTTTTATCTGGTAATTATTATCTTTGTGGGTCGAAAAATAATTTATGATATCAGTAAATCAGGTAGCAGTTCAATTTGGTGGTTTTGAACTTTTCAGCGGGGCATCTTTTCAGATCAATCAGCGTGACCGTATCGGACTGGTGGGAAAGAACGGGGCGGGGAAAACCACTCTTTTAAAAATACTGAAAGGGCTAAGTATCCCGAATAAGGGCGAAGTTGTTGTTCCCGATGATATTAATATAGGCTATCTCCCCCAGCAAATGGTACACAGCAACGGGAAAACCGTTCTTGCTGAAGCATTGTCAGCCTTCTCAGAAGTTCTGGAACTTGAGAGGGAGATGGCCAGCATCAACGAACAGTTTATTGTAAGGGAAGATCATGAATCGGAAGGTTACCTTCGTTTGATAGGCCGCCTGTCGGAAGCTACCGAGCGTTACCAGCTGATAGGCGGAGGCAACATACATGCTGCTGTGGAACAGACACTGGCGGGACTGGGTTTTTCCTCCTCCGACTTTCACAGGAATACTGCTGAATTCAGCGGGGGATGGAGAATGCGGATAGAACTGGCAAAACTGTTACTTCAAAAGCCGGATCTGTTCCTGCTTGATGAGCCCACCAACCATCTTGATATTGAATCAATACAATGGCTCGAGGAGTTTCTCATGAACTATCCCGGGGCCGTTGTCCTGATCTCCCATGACAGGGCTTTCCTCGATAATATTACCAACAGGACAATTGAGATAAACCTGGGAAAAATTTATGATTACCAGGCTTCCTATTCAAAATACGTGGAGCTCAGAAAGGAACGCAGGCAGCAGCAAATGGCAGCTTACCGCAACCAGCAGAAGATGATTGGGGATACCGAACAATTCATCGACCGCTTCAGGTCAAAGGCAACCAAAGCGGTGCAGGTGCAGTCAAGGATCAGGCAGCTTGAAAAAATTGACATCATCGAGGTTGATGAAGAGGACCTGGGAACCATCAACGTGCGGTTCCCTCCGGCACCGCGGGCCGGAAGCATAGTTGCCGAGATGAAGAATATCAGCAAAAGCTACGGCACAAGCACTATACTCTCAAATGTCAGCATGATACTTGAAAGGAATGAAAAGGTTGCTTTCGTTGGCCGTAACGGTGAAGGAAAAACAACCCTCTCTCGCATAATCGTGGGGGAACTGGAATTTGACGGCGAACTTAAAAAAGGTCACAATGTAAAGATTGGATACTTTGCACAGAACCAGGATGAATTGCTGGACAATGAAAAAACGGTTTTTCAGACTATCGACGATATCGCCACGGGAGATATCCGTACACGAATAAGAAGCATTCTTGGGGCATTTCTTTTCAGCGGCGATTCTGTTGATAAAAAGGTAAAAGTATTGTCGGGCGGAGAACGGTCAAGACTGGCCATAGCCAAATTGCTCCTGGAACCATACAACCTGCTTGTTCTTGATGAACCCACCAATCACCTTGACATGCATTCAAAGGATGTTCTCAAGCAGGCGCTTATTAAGTATGACGGCACGCTTGTTATTGTTTCACATGACAGGGAATTTCTCGACGGACTTATCGGGAAGGTTTATGAATTCAGAAACAGGAAAATAAAGGAGAATATCGGAGGTATTTATGATTTCCTGAAAAAAAAGAAACTAAAATCCATGCAGGCACTTGAAAGGGCCCCTGGGGAATCAGGGCCCACCGGCAAAGAGAGAAAAACGGAATCTGCAGGCAGGAAATCCTATGAAAAAAGGAAAGAATACGAAAAAGAAATCAGGAAACTTGAAAACCAGGTACGGCAAGCTGAAAGAGATATTAATGAACTGGAAAAAGAGATTGCGGAAATGAACAATCTCCTGGCATCGCCCGACAGGGAAACGCTCATGGGACTGGAACAGGATTTCTTTTCCCGCTATGACAGAAAAAAAGCAAAATTAAGCAGGGAAATGGACCGCTGGGAAAAACTGAACGAGCAGGTTGAAAGACATAAGAAATGAGAAAAGACATTATTTACGGACTAAGGCCGGTTATGGAGGCTGTTGAAGCCGGAAAAGAGATTGAAAAAGTATTTTTTAAAAATGGCCTGAAAGGTGATCTCTTCTACTCGCTGGTAAACCTGCTTAAGCAGCACCAGGTTCCCTTCCAGTTTGTTCCCATTGAAAAGCTCAACAGGATCAGCAGGATAAACCACCAGGGAGTCATAGCCCTTATTTCAAGCCTGACCTACCATAACCTGGAGGAAGTGATAACCTCCCTTTATGAAAGGGCTGAAATCCCCTTTATACTTGTTCTTGATGGTATTACAGATGTGGGAAATTTTGGTGCCATAGCCAGGACGGCAGAATGCGCAGGGGTGCATGCGATATTGATCCCTTCAAAAGGAGGTGCAATGGCAGGTCCGGATGCCCTGAAAGCATCAGCAGGTGCGCTTCACAATATCCCGGTATGCCGGTCCGAAAATTTTTCAGCCAGTATGGAATACATTAAAAACAGCGGACTAATGATTGTGGCTGCAACCGAAAAGGAAGGAGTGCTTTACCACCAGGCCCGGCTAACAGGGCCTTCTGCGCTCATCATGGGTTCTGAAGACCGGGGTATCTCCCCTTCCCTGCTGGCGGTTTCTGATATCAGAGTTAAAATCCCCGTGTTCGGTAAAATAGGATCGCTGAATGTCTCTGCTGCAGCTTCCGTATTGCTTTATGAATTTGTCAGGCAAAGGGGATAAATTCCCGTGGAATTTTAAAATAACAGGAAGATTCTTTCACGGGAAAACCGGTTTATTCCTTCAAAAGGCTTCTGAAATCATCGCCGGAGGGGTTCTGGAATACCCGCAGGCCAAATTCCGGAACAACTGACAGTATATGATCGAAAATATCTGCCTGTATACCCTCATAGACAGGCCATGACTGTTCACTGCTGAAAACGTATATCTCAATTGGGATTCCTTCCGGACCGGGCTGCAGGTGCCTTACCAGGAACGTCATGTCCTGCCTGATCTTTGAATGGTTTCTCAGGTACTGCTCACAATACTTACGAAATACCCCGAGATTGGTCTGACGGCGTTTATTCACCACTACTGTATCGTCAATATCATGGGTTTCATTATGCTGCCTCAGCTCCTTCTCTTTTTCCTCAATATAGGAAGTAAGCACACGTATCTTCCTGAATTTTTCAATCATTTCAGGAGTGCAGAACTGCACGCTTTTAATATCGATACTGACAGAGCGCTTTATCCTTCGCCCGCCCGACTCATCCATCCCGCGCCAGTTATAAAAAGACTCTGAGACAAGCGCATAGGTTGGCACAGTGGTTATAGTCTGATCCCAGTTCCTTACCTTAACCGTATTAAGTGTTATTTCCGTTACGGTTCCGTCAGCATTATGGCTGGGCATCTCTATCCAGTCGCCGATCCTGACCATGTCGTTAGCGGAAAGCTGGATACTGGCAACAAAACCAAGTATAGTATCCTTAAAGACCAGCAGCAGCACTGCAGCTACCGCACCCAGGCCGGTAAGGAAAACCAGTGGTGACCTGTCCAGCAGAACCGAGAGAATAAGGATTATGCCGATGGAATACATTATTATTTTCCCCACCTGAATATAACCCTTTATGCTTACGTCCCTGGATATTGGAAATGTCTTGTATATCTCGTGCAGAACATTGAACAGTGACTCAAATACCAGCAATCCCAGAATTATCATACCGATTGAAATCACTGCCTGCACCAGTTCCACGGCATTGGGATAGGCAGAGAGTGCTGTGGGAACCGTATAGTATATTACCAGGGCGGGTGCATAGTTTGCCAGGCGGTCAAGCAGCTTGTGCGAGAGAAACAGGTCATCCCAAAGGGTTTTGCTTTTTTTTATCCACCTGCGAA
>SLJO01000134.1 GCA_007135095.1 Bacteroidales bacterium
ATAATTTTATATCAGGCAAGATGGTATATTATTTGAAAATTTAAATAACACGGGCTGATAAAGCATAGTGACAATACTTTCAAGGTAAATTCAAAATAATATCCTTATGTAAATATTTCAATTACTCCCGCAAAGTTAAATATCTTAATGATACAAATTCTCGTATGCACCGGCATAATAAAAAATCGACGCATAAATCATCCCAGGAATACCATGCCTTAGTAAATAATTGAATTTTAATTTAATTAACCTATTTTATTCGTGATGAATACTGATCATGATCATAACAGCAGCGGACTGGTCCTTGTTTCTGAAGTATTTCCGGATAATATTATTGTCCTGCCACTTGAAAACAAGCCGATTTTCCCCGGACTAACATTGCCAATTGCTTTCAATAACAAGCAAATGGCAAACAATGTTGAATTTTCCTATAAGCATAACAACAAATTCATTGGAGTTGCCCTGGCCAGGAATACCGATAAAAAAAATATTCTCAGGTCTGAGCTATACAAAACAGGCACACTTCTGAAGATCATAAGGATAATGAACCGGGAAGAAGACACCATCCAGTTTTTTGCTCAGGCAGCTTCACGGTTTAAAAAGGTAAAGGATATTAAAAGGGCAGACAAGCCCTTCTGGCAGGTTACTTATGAATATGAAGACAAGGGAAGCCCTTCCCAGGAATTAAAGGCCTACACACTGGCAGTGATAAATTCTGTCAAGGAACTGATCCAGTTGAATCCCATGTTCCAGGAACAGATCAAACTTGCATTATCACAGGTCGGAATGGAAAAGCCCGGTCTGCTGATGGACCTGGTGGCATCCTTCCTGACTGCCGAGGGCCATAAATTGCAGGAAGTTCTCGAGGCAACAAATTTGTTTGAGCGCAGTAACAAACTTTTGGTCCTGCTTAAGGAGGAGATAGAGCTAAGCCAGCTACAGCAGGATATTCAGAAACAGATCGAAGAAAAGATATCAAGCCAGCAGCGTGAATTTTTTCTGCGCGAGCAGCTTAAGGTGATCAAGAAGGAACTGGGCCTTGAGAAAGAGGGAAAGGTGGCTGAAATAGAAAAAATTGAAAAGAAAATCAAGTTTCTGAACCTTACCGAAGAAGCTGATAAAGTTGTTAAGGAAGAGCTTGATAAACTCAGGACCATTGAAAATGTATCGCCCGAGTACCAGGTAACCCGAACATATCTTAACTGGCTGACAGATCTGCCCTGGGGAATTTATTCCGAAGAAAGCCATGACCTGGTTGAGGCAGCCAGAATCCTTAATGAACAGCACTATGGCCTGGATGATGTCAAACAGAGAATACTTGAGTTTATTAGCACAATAATAAAGAGGGGAAAAGTATCAGGTAGTATAATATGCCTGGTCGGCCCGCCGGGGGTGGGGAAAACCTCTATAGGAAAATCGATAGCCGATTCGATGGGCAGAAAGTTTTACAGGTTTTCCCTTGGAGGCATGCGTGATGAGGCAGAGATAAAAGGGCACCGCCGCACCTACATTGGTGCCATGCCCGGGAAGTTTATCCAAAGTCTGAAACGGACAGAAGTTTCAAACCCGGTCATTATGCTTGATGAAATAGATAAAGTGGGCGTCAGCTTCCAGGGAGATCCTGCAGCAGCCCTTCTTGAGGTGCTGGATCCGGAGCAGAACACCCAGTTCCTTGATCATTACCTGGATGTACGATTTGATCTCTCCAACATACTTTTCGTTACGACAGCCAATGTGCTCGATACCATCCCCCGCCCGCTGCTTGACAGGATGGAAATAATCAAACTCTCAGGATATATCCTGGAAGAAAAAATCGAAATAGCAAAACGCTTTCTTGTTCCAAGGCAGCGCAATGAGCATGGCCTTAAGGCATCGGAGGTAAGTATTACCGATGCTGCACTTGCAAAAATCGCCGACGGATACGCCAGGGAAGCGGGGGTGAGAGATATGGAGAACCAGATAAAGAAAATAATGCGAAAGGTAACACTTGAGCAAACAAAAAAGGGCACGAAGAAAACAAATGTAACCCAGGGCAACCTCCCCGATTTCCTTGACCAGCCCAGGTATACCACCGAGGAATTATACAAGAAGCCCATACCCGGTGTCACCCTGGGGCTTGCGTGGACAGCCATGGGGGGGGCAACACTCTACATTGAGGCTTCAGGGATAAGGACCAAGTCAGGAGCCATAAAGCAAACCGGGCAACTGGGCAAGGTAATGCAGGAATCGGTCGATATTGCCTATTCATATGTAAGATCCCTGGGCAACAAAGACAAATCCTTCAATAACTTTTTCGAACACAATTTCATCCATCTTCATGTCCCCGCCGGTGCCACTCCAAAGGATGGCCCCTCGGCAGGCATCACCATGGCGCTTGCCCTGTACTCCCTGGCCCGCAATAAGGCTGTCAGGAAGGGGCTGGCCATGACCGGAGAGCTTACACTGACAGGCAGGGTCCTGCCAATAGGGGGAATAAAGGAAAAAACTATTGCCGCACGAAGGGTCAAAGTTTTCGATTTGATATTTCCCCTGGAAAACAAAAAAGATTTTGATGAGCTTCCCGGTTACCTTAAAAAGGGCGTCAATCCTTATTTTGTCAATAACTTCGATGATGTTATAAAGATTGCCTATCCCACCGGGAATACCATGAAAAAGAACTAACCTTTCAGTTAGCAGGCGGTAAATTAAAGAAAAAAATGGGCCTGGCGGATCATTTTCGATGATTCCGGCCGGCTTGTTAATTTATATTCTGTATTTTTGGTTTAATCCTCTGCAGATATCAGCAGTTTTAAGGGTTAATAATACAATGGTTTTTTAATACATTCCTGGTTAAAACAAGTGTCGCACAGATCATCAGCAGTTTTTATTTTAGTCAAAAATAAATTAAATTAAAATGAATCACTTTTCTTCCGGCGCGTTAAAGCCTTTAAAATTAATAAGGGGGACTGCGTTTTTTATTGTCTGGTTTATTTTGCACAGTTCCATCTCTGCCCAGGACAACCTTAATGTTCTTCAATTAAGGGATGCCCAATGGCTCAAGCATACCGATGCTTCCAATTCATTGTACCGGCATATCACCGGGCAGGCATATCAAATGCTCGAAGAGCGCCAAAAAGAGGTATCGGCTATCAGTTCATTAAGCGGCTGGCAAAACAGGCAAAAAGCGGTCAGGGAGACACTAATGAAAACAGCAGGTCCATTCCCCGAAAAGAATGACCTGAATGCCAGAATTACAGGCACAATCACAAAAGAAGGCTACAGGGTTGAACATATAATTTATGAATCACAGCCAGGATTCTATGTCACTTCCTCAATGTTTATACCCGAAAAGGAAGGCAATAAATTACCGGCGGTGATCTATTGCAGCGGGCATACTGCCGATGGTTACCGGAGCAACGCATATCAGCACAAGATGATAAACCTGGTTAAAAAGGGTTTTATTGTTTAAAAATGTTTA
>SLJO01000005.1 GCA_007135095.1 Bacteroidales bacterium
GCGTACACATGCCTGATGTGGCATAAGCGCTGGTAAATTTGATGCCATTTTCTGCTATGGCATCAATATGCGGGGTTTTTATCAGCTCGGAACCATATGAGCTGATATCGCCAATGCCCACATCGTCAGCATAGATCAACAGAATGTTTGGTTTTTGAGGAGTTTGCTCCTTACTGTCTGAATTACAAGCGGCCAGTGCCGAAATGCATAAGACGGGAAAAATTGTTCTTACCATAGCTTCTATGTTAAATTTAAAAAATGTATTCTTACATTATTTGCCATCCATTGTGCTGGTATGCTGCGGCGCGTTTTAAAATCTGACAAGGAGACTTCAGCCGTCCAGGCAGAGCTTTATAACGGGAGGCACACCAGATGAGCGTTTTTCTAGAATGCGGCCATCAATAGCTCTATATCCTTGAAGGGAATGTCAAACCTCATGCCGATCATTGAGTTAGTAAGCAGACCGTTGTAAAGGTACACTCCTTTTCTCAGACCGGTGCTGTAACGCAGGGATGCCTGTATGCCGCCCGACTCTCCGATTGACAGGATCAGGGGGGCGAAAATATTGCTCAGGGCAATGGTGGCGGTCCTTGCCACCCTCGAGGGAATATTGGGTACGCAATAATGGATCACCCCGTACTTGGTAAAGACAGGTTTCCGGTGAGTCCGAATTTCTGATGTTTCAATACAGCCTCCCTGATCGATGCTCAAATCGACAATTACCGATCCCTTCTTCATCTCCCTGACCATTTCCTCGTTTATAAAAAAGCGCGGTCCGTTGCCGTCGAGATGGAGGGCTCCTATAACGACGTCGGCGCTCTGCAGGGCACGGGTAATGACCCTTGGATGGAAAACAGAGGTATACAGGCTCTGGCCCAGGGCATTCTGCAGTTTCCTCAACCGGTCGACAGAATGGTCGAACACCTTGACAAATGCGCCCAGGCTAAGGGCTGCCCTGGCCGCCGACTCCGAGGCCGTGCCGGCTCCAAGTATAACGACTTCGGTGGGTGTGATCCCGGTGATACCGCCCAGGATGATCCCTTTTCCTCCATGCTGGTTGGAAAGGTGCTCTGCGGCAATCAGGATGGAGGCGCCGCCCGCAATCTCGCTCATTGATTGCACCACCGGAAGGGAATCATCATTGTTTCTCAGATGCTCGAAAGAAATAGCCGTCGCTTTTTTACTCATCATGCGCTGAAAGAATTCCTTTTCCTGGGTCATATGCCTCAGCGAGGAAATCAGGATCTGCTGTCCCTTAAGGCTGTCTATCTCCATGACGGCAGGAGGGGAAATTTTCAGTATTATGTCGCTTTTGGCAAATATTTCGGCGTGGCCGTCGACAATGAATCCCCCGCATTCGCTATAGTCATTATCGCTGTAATTTGCGCGTTCTCCCGCCTTTGATTCGATCAGCACCTGGTGTCCGTTACCGACAAGAAGCTCGACCGCTTCCGGGGTGAGCCCGACACGGCTCTCATCTTCCTGTAGTTCCCCGGGAATGCCTATCACAAGTTGCTTGCGCTTCCTGCCCCTTTCAAGCACCTCTTCCTGGGGCAGGAGGCTGCCTTTGCCCAGGGCCCAGGAATGGGGAAAACCTTGTTGCTTCATTTATGGGGTATTGATAAAGTAAGTAATAAACAATTAAGCAAGTTAACGAAAAAGAGGAACATGGTCAAATATTTTTGTGTCAGGTCACATTACACATAATAAAGATTGAGGATGCAAGGGAAATCCGGGAGCAGAGGTGCCTCCGGGACAGAGCTTCCTTTCAAGGGATCCGGGCCGTTTACCTGTCAGGGGATGGTTCAGCTTTGTGGGTTCAGAACCAAAATCAGATACCAGGCAGGGCAGGGCTTCCCGGCAGCCAATCCTAAAGCTTCCTGAGTTGCCTGAGTCCGGAATCAAGGACCTCGATTTTAAGCCGCAGGGTTTCCCGGGGCAGAAGGCCGGCAATTTTCCCGGGCCATTCGATAAGACATATGCTGTCACTGTAAAAATAATCTTCATAACCCATGTCCATGGCTTCTTCGGCCGATTCGATCCGGTAAAAATCAAAGTGGAAGATAATTTTCTCCCTTGCTTTATCCCGGTATTCGTTTACAAGGGCAAAAGTGGGACTTGTAACATTTTCTTCTACATTCAGCCTGCGGCAGAGGGCCTGGATAAAGGTTGTCTTTCCGGCGCCCATTTCGCCGTAGAAGGCGAAAATCCTTTTGCGCGGATATGCACGGAGCAGTTCCCCGGCAATATCGTCAATATTGTCGAGATCAAACTTAAGCTTCATTAGAGCAGGGATATTTTAAAACGTCGGTGATCATTTAAGCGCGTGGTTGGAGCACCACGTAGGGCACCAGCATTTCTTCCATTGATACGCCTCCGTGCTGGAAAGTGTTTTTGTAATAATTGGCATAATAGTTATAATTATTGGGATAGGCAAAGAAATCGGTGCCTGTGGCAAAAATATAGGTTGAGCTGACATTGGTCATCGGAAGATGGATCCTGCCAGGATTACGCATTTCAAAAACCTGTTTCGGGTTATAGTTCAGGTTTTTGCCCTGCTTGTAGCGCAAATTGGTGGTGGTATTTCTGTCTCCTATCACTTTCACGGGATTTTCCACCCTAACCGAGCCATGGTCGGAAGTGAGGACTATCTTCACCTTCTGGTCCGACAGCTCCTTTAACAGGTCGAGCAGGTAGGAATGCCTGAACCAGGAGCGGGTAATCGATCTGTAAGCAGAATCATCACCCGCCAGTTCCTTTAGCACATCCATTTCGGTCCGTGCATGCGAAAGCATGTCGACGAAATTATATACAAGTACAGTGAGCGGATTGCTGATCAGCGATCTGATGTTTTCAGAAAGTTTTTTGCCATTTTTCTTATTAAGCACTTTTTCATAATAGAACTGTATCCCTGAGCCCTTCCTTACCAGCTGTTTGGCGAGCAACTCTTCTTCATAGGGGTTCTTGCTTCCTTCCTCATCATCATCGATCCATAACTGCGGATACAATTTCCCGATATCCATCGGCATCAGTCCACCGAAAATCGCATTCCTGGCAAATTGTGTTGCAGTGGGCAGGATGCTGCAATACATTTCTTCACTGCAAACCTGGTAATGCTCCCTTATATCGGGCAATATTACCTTCCACTGGTCATACCTCAGGTTGTCGATCAGGATCATCACCACCCTTTCGGAGGAATCAAGCAGGGGCATGACTTTGGAAGGAAACAGGTTATGTGATAGAAGGGGCGTTTCCGATCTGTCTTTATTGAACCAGTCGGGGTAGTTTGACTTGATGAACTTGGAAAATTCGCTGTTGGCTTCATGCTTCTGGGTAGAAATAACCTCGTTCATACCAGGGTCGGATGAAGTTTCAAGCTCCATTTCCCAGTATACAAGCCGCCGGTATACCTCCACCCAGTCATCGAAAGAGGCAGCAGCA
>SLJO01000273.1 GCA_007135095.1 Bacteroidales bacterium
CTTCTTAAGGCCGGACTTGAGTATGAACTCAAGATAATCAGGATAATAAATATTCCCTGTGACGGAAATTATTTCATGGGGAAGGACATGAATGGACTAAAGCATCTTATACCTGCAGATTATTATAAGGATTACGGAATCAGGGCAGGGGAGACCGTTAAATGCAGACTTGACAGGATAAACTGCCTCGGCCGGTTTTTTTTTGAACCTGAACACCCTGTTTATAAGAGGGGTAATACTTATGAATTTAATCTGGCCGGTTTCCAGGAATATAATCCCTGTTATAATACTGGTTTTTACACAGCAACGGTAATAGATATTTTTGGCAGAACCTGGGAAACCTGTAAATTTAAAACCGAGTCTCCACCACCCGTAAATATCACCTCATTATTATGCCATGCAGCTGCTTTTAAAAAGGGGAGGTTGTTTCTCAGGGTAGATGATCCCCTTGTCATAAAAAGTCCATAGATCTTTCTTACAGGTGCTTTTTCATAATATGTTTGATTATTATACCGGCAGCAGTAAACAATTTTGTTACCTGTTTGTTAATTGGATTAAATAAGCATTACATTCTGAAAGAAATGATACTGATCAAGATTATTCTGTTATTGATTTTTTCAACCACGGCTTTTAGCCAGATACCCACGGTTGATTTCGAACAGCTTGAACCAAGGCTGACAACATCCAGTGACTCGGTATATGTTGTTAATTTCTGGGCTACATGGTGTGTGCCTTGCGTGAAGGAGCTCCCTGAGTTTGAGAAAATCAATCAGCTTTATGCAGAAAAAAAGGTCAGGGTCCTGCTTGTCAGCCTTGATAATCCCCGCCATATTGAGTCACGTGTCCTTCCGTTTATAGATGAACACGATCTTAAATCTGAAATTATTTTACTCGATGATCCCCGGAGCAGCTCCTGGATTCCGCGGGTGGATGATTCATGGAGCGGTGCCATACCTGCCACCGTAATATTCAACAGAAATACAAGGTCGTTTTACGAACAGGTATTCACCTATGAAGAACTTGAAAATGCTGTTATTTCCAAATTAAATTGAATTTTTATCTAAAACCTTTATTATGAAGAAAAATATGCTTTTGCTTGTATTGGTATTGATTGCGTTTAATTACGTATCAGCCCAGGGATATCAGGTTGGTGATAAAGCGGCCGATTTCAGGCTGAAAAATGTTGACGGAAGCTTTGTCAGCATGAGGGATTATCAGGATGCAAAGGGATTTGTCGTGGTGTTTACGTGCAATCACTGTCCTTATGCAGTAGCTTATGAAGACAGGCTAATCGAGATTGATAAAAAATACCGTCCTAAAGGGTTTCCCGTGATCGCCATAAATCCGAATGACCCTTCCCTTTCACCACAAGACTCCTATGAGCATATGCAGGTAAGGGCCAGGGAGAAAGGTTTTACGTTCCCGTACCTGTTTGATGACGGCCAGGAAGTATTCCCGGTATATGGTGCTACCAGAACACCACACGTTTTTCTTTTAAACAGGAAAAACAATGAACTGACCGTGGCTTACATCGGAGCAATTGATGATAATTACCGGGACGTTTCAGCTGTCAGGGAAAAGTTTCTTGCAAATGCCATAGACGCCTTACTTGCCGGTGCTGATCCCGACCCTCAGTTTACCACGGCTATAGGCTGCACCATTAAGGCAGACAACTAGCTAGGTATCTCAAAACCCGGATACTTAACAGAAACCGTTTCATTCGATATGAAACGGTTTCCTTTTTTTGGCGGTTTAATACCCCTGCATCCCGGCCGGAAACAATAAATGCATTTGCTGCCCCGGGGCTCTTACCAGGAGCAGTTCACTGCCATTTTATCTTTTATACTTTTATTTCCGCCGCCTGCCTGCTGAAACAACCGATCGTTTATTAAGGTAACTGCCCTCACTAACCTCCATTTCCCGAATTATCATAAATTTGCTTCAGCCGGGTTTATTTTAAATTCCATAAAAACATTTATTGAACACTTATTTATAATTGTTATAAGCAATCCTGGCTTTAATAATCATTTACGGCATATTTACACCTTTCCTGAAGATACTGCCACCGCAACTGAAACACTGGCGTAAATTTTCCGTAAAAGAGAACTGTCTGATTTATAATTAAGTTATACCTGATTGTATAAAAATGGCAACCATTATTATTCTTTCAATAATTTCAATATCTTCACAGGTTTAAATCTTTATTCTGTTCCGGTAAGTTCTATCATACCAGGCCTTTAAATACATAGTTAGTAACGATAATCTTATTATAACAATGAAGCTAAGATTTGCCAAATGGGTGATTATTAAAGTTGCAGTTTTTCTTGTCTTTTATTTTTGGGATGTGGCCCTGAGCTCATCGGTCCATACCATCAAGCACCAGGTGCTCAGCATAGAGCATATCCAGCCTGCACCATTTATAATAAGTAATGAGCTATCTGATTTTGACGACTTTGAAGACCTGGAATCAGGGATCTCGCAACTTCTGAGAAAGTTTGATATTAAGGGGGCAGGCGTTGCTGTAGCAAAGGATGGGAAACTTGTCTTTGCAAAAGGACTTGGTTATGCTGATGCTGAAGCCGGTTTGCCGGTTGAACCCGGTCACATGTTCAGGATTGCAAGCATTTCCAAACTGATTACCGCTACAACCATAATGAGTATGAAGGAACAGGGAATGCTGAATCTTGATGACCGTGTCTTTGGACCCGAAGGAATACTCAATGATTCTGTATACCTGAATTATCGTGATCCCCGGGTTGAAAATATTACCGTCTGGCATCTGCTGAATCATTCCTCGGGCTGGAACCGGCGCTTTGGCGATCATATGTTCATGCCTCACATCATTTCAAGGGCCACGGACGCACCCTTGCCGGTTCAGGTACCTGATATCATTCAGTTTGCCATGCAAAGACGGCTTCACTTTACCCCGGGTTCCGGAACCAGTTATTCAAATTTAGGTTACGCCATTCTGGGTGAAATAATAGAAAAAATATCAGGGCGTTCATATGAGCAGTACGTAAGGGAAGAAATATTGTATCCTGTCGGCATCCAGGAAATGAGGATAGGAAGAAACCTTGAAACCGACCGTTTCGAAAATGAGGTTAAATACTATGAGCAGACAAATGCCATAAAATCCAGTGCTTTTTACGATGCTACCAGGCAGGTCCCTTTATCCTATGGTGGAAATGATATAGAGACTCTAGGGGCTGCAGGCGGGTGGATAGCTTCGCCTGCTGAACTTCTGAAATTTGTGGTGGCAATCGACAATAAAAGCGGTGTGCCTGCAATATTATCGGATGAGAGCATTGAAATGATGACGGGCATAAGAGGTTCCGGTGGTCAGCCTATCGGCTGGTCTGCAACGGACAAACGGGATAACTGGCGGCGAACCGGTACATTCGCCGGAACATCAGCCCTTGTCGTGCGTCAGGGCAACGGCCTTAGCTGGGCTGTTTTCTTTAATTCCAGCACATACAGGGGAACCAGCCTTTCCAGGGAAATAGTAAGAGAGATGCAGACGGCCCTGAATAAAATAGAAAACTGGCCGCGGCATGATCTGTTCTACTATTTTGGTGCCAGGCCATATCTTTATACTGATAATACCGGTCTGGAATAAAGCATCTTTTCTGAAGCCGGTTTAAAGCGGGATGTTCCCGTGCTTCCTGGAAGGGCCGGAAACACTTTTATTCTGGGCCATTTCCAGTGCGGAAATCAATTTTTTCCTTGTTTCCCGCGGATATATGATTTCGTCAATATATCCAAGTTCCGCAGCCTTATAAGGGTTTGCAAATGCATTGCGGTAATCCTCAACGGCATCTGCTTTTTCCTTGTCCGATATTTTGTGCCTGAAGATGATGTTCACCGCGCCCTCTGGACCCATTACCGCTATTTCTGCGGTAGGGTAGGCGAGATTGACATCTGCGCCAATGTGCTTGCTTGCCATAACGTCATATGCCCCTCCGTATGCTTTCCTTGTAATAAGTGTTATTTTGGGAACTGTAGCCTCTGAGAAAGCGTACAGCAGTTTGGCACCATGCTTTATAATGCCCCCGAACTCCTGGTTTACTCCGGGAAGAAAACCCGGAACATCCACCAGGGTTATCAGCGGTATATTGAAGGCATCACAGAAACGAACGAACCTTGCTGCCTTTACCGAGGAATTTATGTCAAGCACACCGGCAAGAAATGCAGGCTGGTTAGCTACGATCCCAACCGGCCGGCCTGCCAGTCTGCCGAAACCGGTGATCATATTTTTGGCATAATGGGGCATGATTTCAAGGAAATTATGATCGTCAACAGCTGACTCGATAATAACCATCATATCATATGGTTTGTTAGGATCGGCCGGAACAAGGTTCTGGAGACTTTCATCCTGGCGGTCTGAGTCGTCGCCTGAAGGCCTGACCGGTGGATCTTCCATATTGTTTGATGGCAGGAAACCCGTAAGTTCCCTTATCAGCATGAGTGTTTTTTCCTCGTCATCCCCCATCAGGTGAGCCACTCCACTTTTGGAGTTATGTGTCATTGCCCCGCCCAGTTCTTCTTTGGTAACCGTTTCATGGGTTACGGTTTTAATGACATCAGGACCGGTAACGAACATATAACTGCTTTCTTTTGTCATAACAATAAAGTCCGTCAGGGCGGGTGAATACACCGCACCGCCTGCGCAAGGTCCAAGGATAGCTGAAATCTGGGGAATGACACCAGAGGATTTTACATTAAGATGGAAAATGTCAGCATACCCGGCCAGGCTCTGAACACCTTCCTGTATCCTTGCACCACCGGAATCATTCAGTCCTATTACCGGTGCGCCCATCTTCATAGCCATATCCATTACCTTGACGATCTTGCCTGCATTGGCGCTGCTCAAAGTTCCGCCAAACACTGTAAAATCCTGGGCAAAAACAAAAACAAGCCTTCCGTCAATCTTGCCGTAACCGGAAACAACGCCATCGCCTGAAATCTTATTTTTTTCCATTTCGAAATCAGTACAGCGGTGCTTGACCAGTTTATCTATTTCTTCAAAAGTACCATTGTCAAGTAATATTCCGATACGCTCACGTGCCGTAAGCTTTCCTGCCTGGTGCTGCTTTACAACCCTGGCTTCCCCTCCGCCCACAAGGGCTTCCTGATTCCTTTTATCGAGCTCGCGAAATTTTTCTTCTAGTGTCAACATAATCTTCAGATTCTATTTTAATGAATAAATTATTCGAGTACGATCAGGGGTGCATTTGCATCAACTATATCCCCTTCGCTAACCATGACCTCTTTCACTATGCCGCTTTTGCCTGACTTATACTCACTTTCCATCTTCATTGCTGAAACTGTAATTACTATCTGTCCGGCTATTACTTTATCTCCGGGTTTTACCATCACTTTTACAATTTTACCCGGCATCGGGCTGGAGATAATATTTACCCCGTCCTCCCCGGAGGCTTTCAGCCTGTTTTGCATATAGCGTGTCTCGGCATCAATAATCTGCACGTTGAAAGAATGGCAAATATATTTAACTGAAAAAGTGTTTTTCTTTCCTGAGGAAACCACCTCGATATTATAAGACTTGTTTCCCAGCAAAAGTGAGAATATATTCTTTTCAACCTTTACTATATCAAGCTGATATTCTTTTTCTCCTAAACGGAGCTTGACTTTATTGCCGGTTTGTTCGAGAATCTCGATGCTCTCTGTCCGGTCTCCTGTCCTGAGTTGTATGGCAGACATAAATTTATTTTGAAGATTAATTTGATCAGTGCCTGAATAGATTGAAATTATTTTTTCTTTTTTGCATTTTCCAGTTGGAGAAATTCAGGTGGGATGAACCGTTCTTTATTGCACCTGCGTTTTCAAGGTACTCAAAAAATGCAACTATCATAGCCATATCTTCTATTTCCGCGGGATAATGGTCAGAACAGAAGAGGGCGTCCCTGTGCAATTCAATGAAGTGAGTATCATATTCACCATTGATATACTCCGGGATCTCCATAATTTTTTCCAGAAAATCGATTGAAGTTTTAATTCCCATTATATAATATTCCTCCAGTGACCGCCGCATACGCCTGACGGCTTCATCCCTGGTTTTGCCCCAGGTTATTACTTTTGAAATCATCGGGTCATAGTGAATGGGTATTTCATAACCTTCGTATACATATCCGTCAACTCTAACCCCGAATCCCATGGGTTCGGTTATTTTCTTTATCAGTCCCGGACTGGGCATAAAATTATTGTCGGGATCTTCGGCATATATCCTGCACTCTATTGCATGCCCGTCCTGAAAAATATCAGACTGGCTGTACGCCAGTTTTTCTCCGGAGGCAATTCTGATTTGTTCTTTAACAAGGTCAACACCTGTTACCCGTTCAGTTATCGGATGTTCGACCTGCAACCTCGTGTTCATTTCCAGGAAATAGTAATTCAGCTTATCATCTACAAGAAATTCAATCGTTCCTGCACCTTCATAATTTACCGACCTGGCAGCGGCAATGGCTTTTTCGCCCATTTCTCTTCGCAGGCTTTCTGTCATGATGGGAGAGGGGGTTTCCTCAACTATTTTCTGGTGACGGCGCTGAATTGAGCATTCGCGTTCACATAAATGGATAGTATTCCCGAACCTGTCGGCCAGGACCTGGAATTCTATATGATGCGGTGAGGATATGTATTTTTCTATATAAACCGAATCATCACCAAATGAGGCTTTTGCTTCTGACTTTGCCGAAGTTATTGCCTGGAGTGATTCGGACTCCTTAAATACCAGACGCATTCCCTTGCCGCCGCCTCCTGCCGATGCCTTTATCATTACAGGATAACCAATGTTGTTTATTGCCTCAAGTGCTTCCTCAACATCCGAAATCTTTTCCCTGGTGCCGGGAACAACCGGAACACCTGCCTGCGTCATGATGTTTCTTGCGGAAATCTTGTCACCCATCAGCCGGATGCTTTCAGAAGAGGGACCTATAAATACAATTCCCTCGTTTCTAACGAGATCTGCAAATTGTGCATTTTCAGAAAGAAAGCCATAACCGGGATGTATTGCATCTGCACCGCTGATTCTTGCGGCTTCTATGATTTTATCCATTACAAGATAGCTTTCAGCTGAAGGAGCGGGGCCAATATGGATTGCTTCATCTGCATATCTTACATGCAGTGACTTTCTGTCTGCATCGGAAAAGACAGCAACGGTTTTAATACCCATTTCCCTGCAGGAACGGATAATCCTGACAGCAATTTCACCACGGTTGGCTATTAGTATTTTCTTTATCATCGGGTCTCAGATATGTTATAAAACATGCAAACATATAAAAAAAACAACAATTACCTAAGACCTCGATAAGATTTAGTTGTTATTGTAAAACACTGGTATTTTTTTGATTTGATAAATAACTTCCTATATTTATCGCCCAGGAAAGAAGATATTTCTATCATTGCCATATGGAATTGATTTTTGCTCATCAGGTAGGATTCGATCAGTTAAAAAACGAGGAATTCAACTATTTTATATCTGCCTCTGGTTATGAAAACAGGTGCACTTATCTTATCGACAATGTTGAAATTAATGCCAGCAATAAAATAGCACTTGCATTTGATGACAAGAAAAATTTTCTTTTCAGGGAAAAAAATGATAAAAGATTTTATGACGAGGGTTTTGAATTCCTGGAAGAATCTGCCGGCAGAAAGGACAAAATAGACAGGATGCTGGATGAGATATGCACCAGGGATCATGATCCGCATAAGATCAGAATCCTGATCGACTATTCCTGTATGAGTAAGGTGTGGTATGCGGGTATACTGCAATACTTTATTTCCAATGAACTCAATATCGACAACCTGGAAGTTTATTTTTCATATACCTCTGCGGTGTTCTCTGAGCCTATTGAGCAAGAGGCCAAGGTCCTGCTTTCCCCTCCTGTTGGTTTACTCAAGTCGAACACCATAACCGGAAAACCCCTTGCGCTGATCCTTGGCCTGGGGTATGAGAAATTTTTTGTCCAGAGTGTTATTGATAAGCTTGAGCACAGGATAATGTACGCTTTTTATTCCGATCCTGCTTTTGACAGCAGGTATGTTGACAGGGTGATCAGGAATAACCGCAGGATTTTAGGCTGTCTTCCGGATGAACATATAATAAAATATCCAATTGAAGATTTCAAACAGACAGATGCCCTTCTCACATCCCTTACAATGAAACTCAGGCTTGATTACCAGGTGTCAATCCTGCCGGCAGGACCCAAGCCATTTACTCTTTCATCACTGCTGCTTGCTGCACGCTACCCCGATATTGAAGTCTGGAGCATTGAAACCGGGCATCCCCCGGCCTCATACAATCGCAATCCCACCGGCGAACCAATGGTATGCAAGGTTTTGTTCAGCAATGACGAAGACAGTTTCCTGTAGACGCCTGTCAGTCAAACCTTTTTAGCCGGCAAAAATTCTCAGATCCCGGAATGTGGGAATAACCTTTCTGAAATTGAAACAATTGAGCAAATGCAAGCGTAAACATTATGTAAACAGGACGGATAACTGTCAATTACAATATATGGATACTGACGATACCCGGCATAGATGTTCCCGCTGCAGAAGAGGACTGGCAAATGAAGAAATATGTTCCGGATGTATCAGTGAATTACTGGATCTTCATGATCATCGCATCGGATGGAAAGTGGCTCTTGAAATTGAAAACGAAGAAAGGGAAGGCCAGGATCTATCTATTGAAATTCAATGAAATTGAATTTGGCATTCAGAATTGACTCATAGTACTGCCCGCGTTCAAACAGATCATCATCTCCCTCTTCAAAGTACCAGTTTATTATCAGGTTGCTGTCTGCTTTCTTATTCATTAGTATTCTGAGGATCTCAAGTATATAGCGTGAGGAGCCGCTGTTGAAATATTCCAGTTCTATATCAATAATAATGGTTGCAACGGGATCCTTGATAAAGGAATTCACCCAGAGAATAATAGGATTAAAAAATTTTGAGGGATTTTCATGTATTGACCTTCCCCTTATTTTGAATTTACCCGAGGGGTCCAGACTGACAAAAGGGGTTCTGTTTGTGCTGTCAATATAAATTGGCTCCATTTGTGCCTTGATTCAGATTCGATTTTAAATATAGAATAATATATCCGGAATTGCAACAGTTTTCCGTGATTATGCCGATACATTCATATTTTCCAGGTCAGCAAGGATAATAACAGTGTGCCTGGTAATGAAGGAAAGTCAATCCCATATGTTTTATATTTCACAGGAGATTCACCACCGGGCAGCAGGTATGGCATATGAACCTGCCGGACAGTCATCAGTGTATAACATGGTATTGGATTGCCCTGCGTACCGGTGCATTGGCAGGGCGACAAAAACAGGGGAGTCAGTCTAGTTCATCAAGATCATCCGGCTCTTCGGGAAGAGGGGCGTCACCGGTGTCAATTTCAAGGTCGTCATCAGCGTCTTTTTCATCATTATCTATTCCTGAATCAACCCTGACATTTACTTTGACCAGGTAGCTTGCATTCTCAGTGTCGATTGTTATTGCGTGAAAAAAATCGTTGGCTCCCTTTGGGACCTTTATGACATAGTCGTTATATCCGTTGGGATATTTTTTCCCGATTGCATCGAGTACTCCTTCCGGAAGATTATTCATGTTGACTATCAATCGTTTTTTTTCCATAACTCAATAATACATAGCTTAAAATTAAACAAATTCGGTTGAATGTTCACTAATACACCTTAATTAAATCAGCAGAGACGGGTTTTTTTCATCTTTACCTCCCTGAATTTGCGGAATTACCGGATTTTGATTTTATGATGCATTATTGAATAAGCGATACTAATAACTTGACAGGTGAATAGCTCAAATATTTAGCAAAATAAGTAAAAAAAAACTCTCATTTAAACTACCGGAATACATTTTTATTGTTTTTGAAAATAAAAAGTTATGGTGCCGCTCTGTACCGGGGGAGCATCGGTTTTTTCATCAAACCTGCTTCCCAGGGCTGCCTCGATGCCCATCTCAAGAATACACCTTTCATTAAAATTTGACGGGTTGCTCTGTGCATCGGCCCTGATAACTCTTCCCTGCTGGTTAACTGCGATCATTACCTCGACAATGCCTCCGTCAGGACATTTGTAAACCGGTACCGGCATCCTCATATGTGTGCGGCCAGGAAGGTTATAGGTAATTGTGGTCGGGCCGGAATATGGTTCATCTTTCGGTTCATCCCGATGAATTATTTCCGGAGGTGTTTGAATATCTATTTCCCGCTGCTCGGGTGAGGGCATATTGCCATTGGCTGCGTTATTGAGTATCTCCTCCACTCGTTTCTCGAGCTCCGATAACTGTTCCTGCGACATATCCCTGAACTCATCGGAAACAGGGCGTTCTTCAGAAATATTTACGGCGATATTCCGCCTTACCTGTCCGCTTTCAGGATTTTCGAAAGCCCTGTCCATCAGCGATTCAGTCAACTCACGAAATTGCTCCTCGCTAATGTTGGTTTCGAAGTCGATCAGCATGCTATGCTCGGACTCGCGGTTTACAGATGACAGCCTGGTTACCATAATCATCACAACTATGATAAGGTGAAAAATCACAGTACCCAGTATGCCATTAATATTTTCTCTGATAAAACTCAACATGCATAGATATTTTTTGACGGTAATCTCCCGCAAAGATAAAACGAGCCGCTAATATGAAAAATTTTTTAATAATTTTATTGAGACTTTTTTTAAGTGACAGACAACAAGAGAGTTAAATCAATATAAAAACTATTCCTATTTGAAACCATATCACTGGCAGTGCCCAAGGAACATTACCATTGCAGTGAAGGGAGATATATCAAAAAAGAATGTCCCGGGCACATTCGCCTGACCTGTCAATGACCCTTTGTTCCCCTCCGGGAAAACGATCTTTTTGGTAACCGTTAAATTGCTGCTCATACCCATTGCACTGAAAGCATCATCCGGAATGAAAAAGTGAGTCCGGGTAATAAAAGTATTTCCGAAATTCAGGATAACTATTGCTTTTTCATTATCATTATAACGCAGATATGCATAGATTCTTGCCGAAGACTGGTCATTAAGGTGCTGATTGACCCACATGAGATCATAAAACCCTTTGTCGTTAAACAGCATATAAACGGTACATAGCCTGATTATTCCCGCATAGTTCTTCCTTAGTGCCGACATATGTGGCAGGAGTGACTTTCCGTTGAATTCCCCCTCACTCATCCATTTCTGATGATTGGGAACCCCCCAGTAATCAAAAATGGATGTGCGGCCGTCATCGCCGCTGAATCCGCTGTTTCCCTCAGCGGGCTCACCAACCTCCTGTCCGAAATACAGTAAAAGAGGTCCTGAATTCATAGTGGCAGCAAGCACCATGGCCGGAATTGCCTTCCATGGGTCACCTGCAAAGAACCTTGAAGCAATCCGTTGTTCATCATGATTTTCGAGAAATCTGAGCATATATTTTTCAAGGTCGCCTATACGCTGCCAGCACCGGGTAAATGATTGGGTGCCGGCCTTATTTTCTATGACATCTCTTGCCGCCTCATAGAAGTCGATCTTATCGTACAAATAATCAAAGCCTCCGGTTTCAATAAAATCCCTGTACATGCCCGGCTGGTATATTTCGGCTATGAACAGTAATTCGGGATGCTGCTTTTTTACCGAAGCTATAACCCATGCCCAGAACTCTACAGGCACCATCTCTGCCATGTCAACCCTGAACCCGTCAACTTTTTTTTTCGCCCAGTAGATTATAACAGACTTCATTTTTTCCCATAAGGGAGGAATGCCCGAGAAATGTTTCTGTCCGCCGTTCAAATAATCAACTCCGTAATTCAATTTCACCGTCTCATACCAGTCCCCGCTCCCGGGATCAGCCCGGAAGCAGTCATTGCCGGTAACCCTTGCCGGGAATTCCCTGTATTTTTGAGGATTCTTTCTGTATTCTGTAATGGTTGCCTTTTCATAGAGTTCTTGCGGTAGTTTTAGCTCCTCTCCGGGCAAATAATAAAAATCATTATCGATGGAAAAGGCCTTCCCTCCATGGTCATTTATTCCAAAATCATCAGGATCACCCAGCGGCCTTGTATCTGACCTGTAAGCCCTGGCCACGTGATTTGGTACAAAATCCATTATCACCTTCATGCCTGCTGCATGGGTCCTTTTTATAAGCCATTCAAATTCAGCCATCCGGTTTGCGACATCATTGGCCAGGTCGGGATTAACATCGTAGTAATCTTTTATCGCATAAGGTGACCCGGCCCTTCCCTTGACTATTTCCGGATAATCATTTTCAATGCCAAACCGGGAATAATCGGCAGCAACAGCATGTTCAATGACACCCGTGTACCAGATATGAGTAATCCCCAGGTATTTTAAAGAATGCAGTGCATCATTATTAATATCGTCGAACTTGCCACAGCCGTTCTCTTCTTTGGTGCCATAGATCTGTACACCGGCCTTTTTGTTGCCAAAAAGGCGCACAAATATCTGATAAATAACCGGTTTCATATATTGTTTATTAATTACCTGCAAACCTAAATGTTTTTTTAGTAACTTCCATGGCCTGGGTTTAAATGCCGGCCGGTCAGGGCCCCGTATATAGAAATATTACTTATATTTCATAAGTTTGCGCATTTAAATCATAAAAGTGCAATCGGAAATAATTCTCAACCAGATACTCATTCTGAGTGTAATTGTACTAATTGGTGTTGTGGCAGCAAGGACCGGTGTTATTACGGAAACATTGAAAGAAGGCATTGCATCACTGGTGGTTAATATCACCCTTCCTTTCCTTATTCTTTCCTCCTTTACAGCCCTTGACATAACAGTCGAACTTCTAAAAAACGGTCTGCTTGTAATTATTATGGCGCTGGCATCCTTATTTTTCCTGCTTTTCACAGGCTACTTGTCATCTATGGTTCAGATGATGAAAAAGGAAACCTCGTCAATCCACATCCTTCATTCTGCTTTC
>SLJO01000195.1 GCA_007135095.1 Bacteroidales bacterium
ATCGCATTAGTGTCTTTATGGTGAAAATAATTTCGTCCGCAAAATTCAAAGACTCAAGGATATTTTTAAGTTTGTGAACTAATGAGCTTAAGTTAATTTGTAAATATATTTAAATTTGCTTGTAATTACAAGTATAAAAGGATATATTTGTATGACTTATATTTAAGGAGATGTATCTTTTAAATGATTATTATAGATAAACATATATTTACAAGTTAAAAATTATTTTATATGGCTGTCGCCGTTTTAATGCCCAGACAAGGGCAAAGTGTTGAGACCTGCATAATTACCCGCTGGCACAAATCAAAAGGAGAAAAGGTAAATGCAGGTGACATCCTGTTTTCATATGAAACCGACAAAGCTGCTTTTGAGGAAGAAGCTTCCGAAAGCGGGATTCTTCTTGATATTTTTTATAATGATGGCGATGAGGTGCCTGTTCTTGAAACAGTTGCCCTAATAGGACAGCCAGGTGAAAATATTGAAAAGATGAAACCCGGGAAGACTTCCCCGGTTTCCGGTGACGACCGGAAGGGTAAATCAGGCGAATCCGGATATGCAAAAGCAGACTCCGGTAAAGCCGGCTCAATGGAAGCCGGAGCAGCCGGAGCAGCCGGAACAATCGGGGCAGCCGGAGCCGCCGGAAGCGGATCCTCACTCTCCCGACCGGGCATGCAACCCGCCGGTGATCATCCAAAAGAAGCTCCCGGAGAAAAGGGGAGATTGCGGGTTTCCCCTCTTGCAAGAAAACTAGCCAAAGAGCATGATCTGGATTTCTCTGCAATCAAGGGTACTGGTCCGCACGGAAGAATTATAGAAAGAGATATCAGGAATGCCGCTGCAAAGATGAAAGAGTCTGTTGATGCCGGCACGGGTTATGACCAGAGGGTATCAAAATCATCCGATCCGCCCGATTATAAGACCGGAGTTGCAGCCGGCTCAGGGAAAATGTCCGAAAGCGGGGGTGATTATACTGATTCCAGGCTGAGCAACATGCGCCGCATTATTGCACGGAAGATGGAAGAGTCGCTGCAGAATTCAGCCCAGCTCACCCACCACATGAGTGCTGATGCCAGAAAAATGCTCGCCTGGAGAAAGCAGGTCAAGGCGGATAAGGGGAGCCCTGGTGTTGATGATATTGGCATCAATGATATGGTATGCTACGCGGTGATAAGGGCGCTTAAAAAACATCCATATATGAATGCCCATTTCATGGGTGAGGGCATCAGGACTTTCATAAAGGTCCATCTCGGCATAGCGGTTGATACGGAGCGGGGACTAATGGTGCCTGTGATCCGGAATGCCGATGATATGAATATTCGGGGACTGGCGGGGAGGATCAGGAGCCTCGCGGAGGAGTGCAGAAAAGGAAGTATTGACCCCGAATTGCTTTCCAGTGCAAATGCAAGTTTTACCGTTACCAACCTTGGCATTTACGGGGTGGAGATGTTCACACCGGTACTAAACCTGCCCCAGGCCGGTATACTTGGCGTGAATACAATAACCTACCGGCCGGCCGATCTGGGCGACGGGGTTATCGGATTTATACCGGTGATCGGTCTTTCGCTCACCTACGACCACCGGGCGGTTGACGGCGCCCCGGCATCAGCATTCCTGGCTGAGGTGAAAAAGGAAATTGAGGGTATTGAAAGTCACCGGATATAGTGTCCTCCGGCACCCTGCTTATCCGGTTCAGTTAACTGTCATATTGCCCGGATATACCGGGAAATTATTTAGCACAGGTTGCCTGCAATGAGCAGGTATAAAAGTCATAAACATTTATTAATAATATAATCAAGTTTTTAAGGATAAACCATTATGCCAAAGAATCAGTTTATAGATCCGGTTAAGGTCAGGAAACCGGGAAAAATTAAATTCGGGACAATACCCGTAAATGCATACAACAAATCGATTGAGGATGAGAGAAAAAGCTTTTCCGATGCCGATCTCATAAGGATTTACCGTGATATGTATGTTATCAGGGAATTTGAGAGTATGCTTCATGAAATAAAAACAAAAAATGAATACCGGGGAATTAGTTACAATCACCCCGGGCCTGCACACCTTTCCATCGGACAGGAAGCTGCTGCCGTGGGAATGGCGTATCACCTGACAGTCGATGATTTCATTTTCGGATCTCACCGCAGCCACGGCGAGATACTGGCCAAGGGCCTGTCTGCCATCCACCAGCTGGGCGACGATAAGCTGATGAAAATAATGGAGGAATATTTTGACGGCGCCATACTCAGGATTATTGAAAAAGGATTTAAGGGAGAGGTGAAGGATCTGGCAATAGCCTTTCTTCTTTACGGCACCCTCGCAGAGATTTTTGCAAGGAACACCGGCTTCAACAGGGGTCTGGGCGGGTCAATGCATGCGTTTTTCACGCCATTCGGCGTTTACCCCAATAACGCCATAGTGGGAGGGTCGGGCGATATATCTGTGGGTGCCGCACTCTACAAAAAGGTTAACCTGAAGCCCGGAATCGTTGTTGCCAATATAGGTGATGCATCAGTGGGATGCGGACCGGTATGGGAAGGTATTTCATTTGCTGCAATGGACCAGTTCCGTACTTTATGGGAAGGAGAATATAAAGGCGGATTACCCGTGATATTCAACTTTATGAATAACCAGTACGGCATGGGCGGACAGACTCAGGGTGAAACTATGGGTTACGATATACTTGCCAGGATTGGTGCGGGAGTGAACCCTGAAATGATGCATGCCGAAAGGGTTGACGGTTACAATCCTCTTGCCGTGATTGATGCCTTTAAAAGGAAAAAACAGATACTGGAAGATAAAAAGGGCCCTGTCCTGCTGGACACCCTGACCTACCGGTACTCAGGTCATTCACCCTCCGATGCATCATCCTACAGATCAAAGGAGGAGCTTGAAGCCTGGCAGGAGGCTGACTCCATAAACGGATTCGGCAGGCAGCTGGTAAACGCCGGCATCATCGGTGCCGACGGGCTGGAGAATATACACGTGATTGCAGGTGATATTGTTGAAAAAGCACTGCGGCTATCTGTCGATGAAACGGTATCGCCGAGGATGAACCTTGATGCTGATCCTGAACTGATAGGCAGGATGATGTTTTCCGGGGGATCGGCCGACAGGATGGATGACAGGGAACCTGAAACCCTTACCCCGATGGAGGAAAACTCCCGGGTCATGCAAATCAGCAAAAAAGAGAGGTTCGCCTTTGACAGTGATGGCAAGCCATTTTCCAAACTTAAACAGTATCAGCTTCGTGACGGGATTTTTGAGGCTATAGCCGACAGGTTTTATAAGGACCCCACGCTGGTGGCATATGGCGAGGAGAACAGGGACTGGGGAGGGGCCTTTGCAGTTTACCGCGGACTTACCGAAGCGCTGCCCTATAACAGGCTGTTTAATTCACCGATTTCAGAAGGGGCCATTGTGGGTACTGCAATAGGATACGGTATGGCAGGCGGCAGGGTGATAGCCGAAATAATGTACTGCGATTTCCTTGGCCGCTCGGGCGATGAAGTGTTTAACCAGTTGCCCAAATGGCAGGCTATGAGCGGGAACCTGATTAAGATGCCGGTAGTGGTCAGGGTATCGGTCGGATCGAAATACGGTGCTCAGCACTCACAGGACTGGACCTCACTGGTGGCTCATATTCCCGGACTAAAGGTTGTTTTTCCAGCTACCCCATACGATGCAAAAGGGCTCATGAACGCTGCTTTGCAGGGAACCGACCCGGTTATCTTCTTTGAAAGCCAGAGAATTTACGATATCGGCGAGCAATTTCATAAAGGGGGCGTACCGGAAGGTTATTACGAAATCCCTTTCGGGGAACCTGACATTAAACTTCCCGGTGATGATATCACTATACTAACCGTTGGTGCAACTCTTTACCGGGCGCTTGAGGCTGCCGGTATACTTAAAGACAAATATGGAATGACGGCAGAAGTTATGGATGCCCGAAGTCTTGTTCCGTTCAATTATGAGCCTGTTATTGAATCTGTGAAGAAAACAGGCAGGATCATTATTGCGGGCGATGCAAATACCAGGGGATCATTTCTCAATGATATGGCACAGAAAATCACCGGCCTTGCTTTTGATTACCTGGATGCCCCCCCGGTGGTGGTGGGATCAAGGAACTGGATAGTGCCTGCCCATGAGCTGGAGGATCACTTTTTTCCGCAGGCAGGCTGGATAGTTGATGCCATACACCAGTGCATACTCCCTCTCGGGAACCACACAGTATCAGAGGATTTCAGTGATGCGACGATTTTAAGAAGGAGCAGGGAAGGCGTTTAAACTAATTTGTACATACTGCTTATATTTACATAAATCAAAAAACAGAATGTTATGGAGCTGAAAAAATTAGGCAATAGCAAGGTTGGCGTTACCCCTGTCGCGTTTGGTGCATGGGCCATTGGTGGCTGGATGTGGGGTGGTGCCGAGGTTAAGGATGCCGTTAAGGCAATCCGGAAATCTATTGACATGGGAATTACCACAATAGATACAGCCCCTGTATACGGATTTGGGGCCAGCGAGGAGATAACCGGGAAAGCTGTGAAAGGCATCCGCGACAAAGTTCAGATCCTGACCAAGTTCGGACTCCGGTGGGATACACCAAAAGGAAAGTTTTATTTTTCCTCCAAAGATAATAACGGCAATAAGGTTAACATTCACCATTATGCAGGCAAGGAAAGTGTTTTAAAGGAATGTGAGGATAGCCTCAGGCGCCTGGGCACTGATTATATCGATTTGTTTCAGATACACTGGCCCGATCCCACCACACCGGTTGAGGAAACAATGGAAGCGCTGAACCTGCTTGTCGGGCAGGGCAAAATACTTGCCGGCGGCGTTTCCAATTACGATGTTCCCCTGATGAAAGAGGCCGGAAAAGTGACAATGCTGGCATCAAACCAGGTACCATACAGCATGGTCAACAGGGGCATTGAAGATGAGGTTATTCCCTGGAGCATTAAAAATGACATTGGTATACTGGCCTACAGTCCCCTGCAAAGGGGGTTGCTGACCGGCAAATTTTCTGCCGATCATAAGTTCAAAGACGGCGATCACAGGGCCGGGCTGTACTGGTATAAAAAGGAGAATATCATCTGTGTAAATGAATTTCTTGCAAGGATCAAGCCCCTGGCTGAGGCCAAAGGAGCAAGCCTTTCACAGCTGGTGTTGCGCTGGACCATTCAGCAACCAGGCATAACGTGTGTTCTGGCGGGAGCAAGGGATCCCGGGCAGGTTGCAGATAATGCAGGGGTGCTGGCATTTTCGTTGCAGGACGATGAACTGGATTTTATAAATAAAGAGATTGCAGCACTGGAACTCGTTGGCTGAAACCGGCAAACGAAAACGAATGTTTTAATAACGCCGCAGGCTGCTCTGAACATAATTGTGAACCTCTTTTAAGCATAAATTATCGGCAGGACCCTGATAAGCAGCCTGAAAGAAGTGCCCGAAAAGAGCGGATTTATAGCTTCTAAAAAAATATGGAAAACTTATTAAGTGAATTTCCCCACAGAAAGGCTCTGGAGCAGTGGTTCCGGGAAAACGGGACCGGGAGCATCAGGGACGTCAACGCGCACATTCACTCCCCCTATTCCTTCAGCGCCTTTAATGACCTGCGCCAGGCATTTGAAATGGCGCGGAACGAGGGGGTCAGGGTACTCGGGATAAACGACTTTAACACCACTGAAGGGTATGCGGAGTTTAATTCGCTTAGCAGCGAATACCGGATATTCCCGCTGTTCAACATTGAATTTATGGGCCTCATGAAAGAAGAGCAGCAAAAAGGAATCCGCATTAATGATCCCAATAATCCCGGCCGCATCTACTTCAGCGGCAAGGGACTTGATTTCCCTGTAAACATTCAGGCAGAAGAGGCTGAGAAATTGCATGGGGTAGTTGAAAAAAGTCACCTCCAGGTAAGGGCCATGATTGGGAAGCTTAACCGGTACCTTGAAGGAATTGATGGCGGACTGAAGCTGGATTTCAAAGAGGTACAAAGGTATTATGCAAAGAATATGGTAAGGGAGAGGCATATTGCCCTGGCCCTGAGGGTGATGATTTTTGAAAGGTTTGAAACCCCCGCGGAAAGAACCGGATTTCTGAAACAACTATATGGAAATCATGATCCTGCGGCTGACATAAATAATAATGCAGAGGTTGAAAATGAAATAAGGGGCCGGCTGCTCAAATCGGGAGGCGTTGCATTTGTTGAAGAAGACCCCGGTGCATTTCTGGATATGGAAGAGATTATTTCCATTATTACCGGGGCAGGGGGGATTCCCTGCTATCCAGTCCTGCTTGATGATCCCAGGGGACAGTTCACTGAATTTGAAGCGGATATGCAGTCGCTGTGCGGCAAGCTCAGGTCTCTGAATGTGTCATGTATTGAGCTCATTCCCGGCCGGAATGATCACGGGATACTGAAGAGGTTTGTAAAATATTTCACCGGCATGGGATTTGTTGTCCTGCTGGGCACCGAGCATAATACACCATCGCTTGAACCTATGAAGGTATCTGCCCGCGGAGGTGTTCCCATTGATGATGAACTCTCCCTGGCGGCATATAACGGCGCATGTGTCATTGCAGCGCACCAGTACCTGCGTGTCAAAGGCGATGGCACCGGTTATTCCCCGAAAGGGGAAGCAGGGAAAGACAAAGACCTTAAAGCCGGACTGGAAGAACTGGGGAAGGCTGTTATTGAAAGATATTTGATTTAACCCCTCTGCCGGGTGATGCCTTAATAATACAATATTATGATAAAACGGGAGATAGAGGATCTTATTAAAATATCGCGGTTCTATGGAAGGGACAATGATTATGTAATTGCCGGCGGCGGCAATACTTCCTGGAAGGACGCCGATGAGCTATGGATAAAGTCCAGCGGCACCAGTCTGCGCTCGGCCAGCCACGAGGGTTTTGCCCCTATGAGGCGTGACAGGCTGAAAGAGATGAGGGAAAAGGAGTACAGCAGCGATCCCCATGAACGTGAGAGACAGGTAAAAGCTGACCTGTACGGCAGCTGTGCGGACCCCGGCTGCAAGCTAAGGCCTTCGGTGGAAACCAACCTGCATGAGATAATCAGCTACAGCTATGTTGTACACCTTCATCCCACCCTGGTGAACGGTTTCTTGTGCGGCCGCAATTCACAAACCCTTGCCGCTGAAATGTTTCCGGAAGCAATGTATGTTCCCTATACCGACCCTGGCTATACTCTTTTTCGCAAAGTATATGACGGGCTAAAGGAATACCGTAACCGCAGAGGTCATGACCCTCATGTGATATTCCTGGAAAATCACGGGGTGTTCGTATCGGCCGATACAACGGAGGAAATTAAGGATATTTATACCGGTATAATTTCCGGCCTGGAGGCCCGGCTGCGGGAGCGGCCGGTTATTACGGAACTGCCTGTCCCGGGTAATCTTTCTGAAATTATCCCTGCAGTAAGGATGATGCTGTCAGCCGATGGTCTTAAAACCCTTATTGTCAGGCACAACAGTCTGATCGCCGATTATTACCGGGATAAGGAATCATTTTCCCGGGTTGCGGCTCCCTTCACTCCCGATATAATAGTTTACTGCAAATCCCGGTACCTGTATATTGAATCCGGCGGATCGCCCCGGGAGATCGTCGCATCGGTGCAAAAGGGCCTTTCTGAGTTTATTGCTGAAAACGGGTATTACCCGCGCATCATACTGGTTAAGGATTACGGACTGGTTGGTACAGGCGACTCCTGGCAAGGGGCCTCGACTTCGCTTGATGTATTCGAGGATCTAATGAAAATAAGCCGTTATTCTGAAAGCTTCGGCGGGCCGCGCTTTATGAGCGGCGAGCAGGTAGCGTTTATCGATAACTGGGAAGTTGAAAACTACAGGCGGCAGGTGGCAAGTGGTGCTGCAGGCGCAGGGAAGGCAAGCGGCAGGATTGCGATAGTAACCGGTGGTGCACTGGGCTTTGGAGCAGGTATAGCTGAATCCCTTTTTTCAGAAGGCGCCAATGTTGTGATTGCCGACATTGACCGGGAACAGGGAAAAAAGCATGCCGATAACCTGAACAGCAAGGGGGGGAAGGGCAGGGCAGCCTTTATAGAGGCCAATGTTGCTGACCCCGGATCGGTGAGAGACCTTGTAGGCAGAACAGTGGAGTTGTTCGGCGGACTGGATCTGATGGTGTCCAACGCAGGGATTCTTTACGCAGGAGCGCTTGAAGAGATGAGTGAAGAGATATTTGAAATGGTCACCAGGGTTAATTATAACGGTTATTTTCACTGTGCAAGGTATGCCTCCGCCGTCATGAAGCTGCAGCATCAGCACCTGAGTGACCATTTCTCTGACATAATACAGATAAATTCCAAATCGGGCCTCAGGGGCAGCAACAGGAACTTTGCCTATGCAGGCGGCAAGTTCGGCGGTATCGGGCTCACCCAGTCGTTCGCCCTGGAACTGATGCCACATAACATCAAAGTCAACTCCATTTGTCCCGGCAACTTTTTCGGCGGACCACTCTGGTCTGATCCTGAAAACGGCCTATTCGTTCAGTATCTGCGTGCAGGCAAGGTTCCGGGTGCAAAAACAATTGACGATGTTAAACGTCATTATGAAAGCCAGGTGCCTGCAGGACGGGGCTGCAGCGTGGAGGATGTCATGAAGGCGGTATATTACGTTATAGACCAGGAATACGAGACAGGGCAGGCCGTTCCTGTAACCGGGGGACAGAATATGTTGCACTGATATGTTCCGGTTTGTGTCGCCGGAAAAGAGGGCCTGATTTTTTGAATGATCCGGCTGGTTTTCTGACCGACGTGGATAATTACGGATTGACGGACTAAAATAGAAAAGGATGAAAACAAAAGCAGTAAGATTATACGGGAAGAACGATATCAGGCTGGAAGAGTTTGAGCTTCCCCCGGTTAAGGACGATGAAATACTGGCGAAGGTGGTATCCGACAGCATCTGCATGTCATCATACAAGGCGGTTAAGCAGGGCGCAGACCACAAGAGGGTGCCGGATGATGTAGATAAGAACCCTACCCTGCTGGGGCATGAGTTCAGCGGCATATTGCTGGAGGTAGGGAAAAAGTGGGCCGGAGAGTTCAGGGCGGGTGATAAATTTTCCATCCAGCCTGCCATGAACTATAAGGGAAGCCTTGATGCCCCCGGTTACTCTTTCAGGTATATCGGCGGGGATGCTACTCATATCATAATACCCTCCCAGGTTATGGAAACCGGATGCCTGCTTCCGTATCATGGGGAAAGTTTTTTCCATGCCTCATTGTCAGAGCCCATGTCATGTGTGATAGGTGCTTTTAACGCCTCCTATCATACACGAAATGGTGTGTATATTCATGAAATGGGTATAAAGAAAGGCGGCAATACGGCCATCCTTGCAGGAGCAGGTCCGATGGGACTGGGTGCCATAGATTATGCCATTAACCGCGATATTAAGCCGGGACTCCTGGTGGTGACCGATATCGATGAGGAACGGCTGGAACGGGCTGCGAAAATCCACACCCCACAGGAGGCATTAAGGAAAAATGTGGAGCTGATATATGTGAATACCTCTAAGCTAATGGACCCTGCCGGAACATTACGGAACCTGACGGGAGGAAAAGGATTTGATGATGTATTCGTGTTTGCTCCCGTCAGGCAGGTTGTTGAAACAGCAGACAGGATACTTGGCTTTGACGGTTGCCTGAATTTTTTTGCAGGACCTTCAGATCCCTCATTCAGCGCGGAGTTTAACTTTTACAATGTCCATTATGCTTTTACTCATGTGGTGGGAACAAGCGGCGGCAACACTGACGACATGAAAGAGGCCCTTGAACTGATGGCAGCAGGCAGGATCAATCCCTCGGCGATGATCACCCATATCGGTGGTCTTGATGCGGTGATAGATACGACCATGCGGTTGCCGGAAATACCTGGCGGCAAGAAGCTGATCTATACACATATTTCCCTGCCGCTTACTGCCATAGATGATTTTGAAAAACTTGGCCAGAAGGATCCCTGTTTCCGTGAGCTTCACAGAATGCTTGCCGGCAATGATTTCATCTGGTCGTCTGAGGCTGAAAAGTTCCTGCTTGAAAACGCAAGGCCGATTTAACAGTACAGTTGCCTCATATAAAGGGAAATCAGCTGAAGGCGAAATTATGGAAATATTCGTCAGATACTTTCGCAGGAACAGTTCAGTTGCCTCATATTTCTCAAAAGGCGAATTAACTGTCGTAGTTATACCATTATAGAAATTAAGATATGATTAAAGGGGTATTATTTGATATGGACGGTGTACTTGTAGACTCGGAAGAGTATATTTGCCAGGCAGGTATTGAAATGTTCAGGGAAAAGGGCATGGCAGTAACAGGGGAGGATTTCAGGCCCTTTACCGGCATGGGCGAAGACCGTTACCTGGGAGGTGTGGCTGAAAAATACGGAATTCCTTTCGATGCAGACAGGGATAAGGCCCGCACATATGATATTTACAGAGAAATTGTGCATGGTAAGCTGAATGCCCTTCCCGGCGTGTTTGACTTTATAGAAAAATGCCGCAAACTCGGTTTGCGAATGGCAGTAGCCTCGAGTGCCGATGAAATAAAGGTAATCACCAACCTTGAGGAAATTGGTCTGGCACCTTCACTTTTCGGTGTGGTAATAAATGGTCAGCAGGTGGAAAGAAAAAAACCCTTCCCCGATATATTTTTAAAGGCTTCGGCTCAAATAAACCTTGGTCCCCGGCAGTGCCTTGTTGTTGAAGATGCCGTCAGCGGGGTTAAAGCCGCTAAAGAGGCCGGATGCAGATGCCTGGCCCTGACCACGAGCTTTTCTGCATCAGAACTAAGTGCAGCGGATTGGATTGCCCGGGATCTTTCCGAGGCTCCCACGGAGTGCCTGAAATGGTAAATTGAAAAAATACTGAAACGAAAAAATATAATTATTTCAAAAAATGTTAATACAGATGATTAGATTGTTTTTATTTATATGCGGAATCGTCCTTCTCCAGGGCTGCCATTTGTCTGTTGCTGAAGGCAGCAGGGAAAATACCCCTGATGCCCGGTGGATCGTGCATCCCGCGATGGATACGCTGCCAAATCAATGGCTGGCCTTCAGGACAGTTGTTAATACCGGCCGGCAGCCAGGCGGCGAAATAACTGCAAAAATAGCAACTGACAGCAAATACTGGCTTTATATCAATGGTGACCTGATAGTTTTCGAAGGGGGGCTGAAGCGGGGACCGACCCCTTCAGACACCTATGCCGACCTGGTGGATATTGGCCCTTATCTTAAGGAGGGGGAGAACGTTATCGGGGTGCTGGTGTGGTTTTTTGGAAAACATGGATTTTCCCATAACAGCAGCGGGCTGCCCGGCCTCTATTTTTCCGCCCGCTCCGGTAAAGACATGATTGCCAGCGATGCCTCCTGGAGAGTTATCCATCACCCCTCCTTCGGGAGCACTGACGAAGGACCCCGACCAAACTTCCGGCTGCCTGAATCGAACATATATTATGATGCACGGGAGGATATCGGCGACTGGCTGGCAAGTGGCTTTGATGACAGCAGCTGGTATCCTGCCAGGGAAATGGGGGCACCCCCGGTTGCGCCCTGGAATAATCTGGTAGCCAGGCCAATCCCCCTCTGGAAGGATTTCGGCGTCAGGCGGTACACTGATGATCCCGACATTGCTCTTCCTTTCACAACACTCAGCGATACTGTTATCATGGTTCGTCTCCCTTACAATGCCCAGGTTACCCCCGGATTTGTGCTGAGGGCTGCAGCAGGGCGGAAGATCGTTATAAAAACCGATAATTACCACGGGGGAAGTGCATATAACGTGCGCACTGATTATATTACGGGCGATGGCATTCAGGAGTTTGAAACGCCGGGCTGGATGAACGGGCATTACGTGCATTATGAGATCCCTGCCGGCATTGAAGTCCTTGACCTGACATTCAGGGAAACCGGCTATGATACGGAATTCACAGGGTATTTTAACAGCAATGACCCTTTTCTTGACCTGCTCTGGAAAAAATCAGAAAGGTCGCTTTATATAAACATGCGCGACACCTACATGGACTGCCCTGACCGTGAAAGGGCGCAATGGTGGGGTGATGTGACCCTGCAACTCGAGCAGTCATTCTATGCTTTTGACCGGCAGAGCGACCACCTGGCCCGCAAGGGCATACTGGAACTCGTCAACTGGCAGCGTGCCGACAGCACGATTTTTTCTCCCGTGCCGGGGAGCTACAGAAATGAATTGCCCATGCAGATGCTTGCCAGCGTAGGGCGGTACGGCATCTGGAATTATTTCCACTATTCGGCCGATACCGCCACAATAGAAGATGTGTATCCTGGTATAAGACGGTATCTGCATGTCTGGGAAACCTCTCCTGACGGACTGGTTGTTCCAAGAACAGTCGGGTGGACCTGGGGGGACTGGGGGGATAACAAGGATATGACTTTGCTGTTTAACCTCTGGTATTCACTGGCCCTGAAAGGTTTTGAAAATATGGCACAACTGCTGGGTCACACCGCAGATGCCCGGTGGGCTGCCGAAACTAACCTGAAGCTAAAGGATGCTTTCCATAAAACCTTCTGGAAAGGTCATAAATACCGCTCACCTGGCTACGACATGGAAACAGATGACCGCCCCCATGCACTCGCGGTCCTTGCCGGTGTGGTGCCGCGTGAAAACTATTCCCTGATAAGGGATGTATTAAGAAAGGAGTATCATGCCAGCCCCTATATGGAGAAATATGTTCTTGAAGCGCTTATAAAAATGGGCTTCGTTGAGGATGCCCTGGAGCGTATGAAGGAGAGGTACAGGCCCATGGTTGAAAGCGAGCTGACCACCCTGTGGGAAGGATGGGGGATTGGTGCTGAAGGCTTCGGGGGAGGTTCCTACAATCACGGATGGTCAGGCGGGCCGTTAACCCTGTTGAGCCGTTATGTTGCAGGACTGGCTCCTGC
>SLJO01000028.1 GCA_007135095.1 Bacteroidales bacterium
CATTAGGCTTCCTTCAGATTCCACCTCGCGATGGACACCCTTGCCCGTAGCTAATGGTTGGCGATTATGAACCCCCATAGTGGACTTTCACCACCAAGTTATTTATCATGCACGGCACACCACCAAAAAAAGGCCCCTGTTCAAGAGGCCTTTTTGATATTATTATGATATGGTCAGTTTATCACATAGCAAGGCCCCTTTTACTTAAAAAATAAAAGAAAAAAAAGTTAAAGGCAAGGTATGTGTGTGCTGCTCTCATGATTTCATTCCTGTTTCAAATGCAATTATAATAATTTTTTTATCATAATACACCATATAAATCATATTTTTTCAAAAACGACCGCTAATTTTTAAAAATAGTATTATTTTTGTCATGGAAAACAATTCACGATTATAATGGTAAATTTTTCTGATAACAGTATCTGGTGGTGGCATGGCACAATAAATAGCTATGTTAAGCGCTGTTATTGTTAATAATAATTAACGATATACAATATAGAAAGCCCGCTTAACACAGCGGGCTTTTTTTGTTTCTTAAAAAAAATCTGGCAAATGGAACCTTTTAAACTGAACCACTCTGTAACCCGCCTCTCAGCCGACACCCTGACCCCGGTCGGGCTTTATATGAGGCTCCGCGATGCATTTCCCCAAAGTCTTCTTCTCGAATGCACTGACTTCAGTTCGCGGGAAGATGCATATTCATACATATGTCTTAACCCGGTAGCAGGAATTGAGGTTACCTCAAAGGAAGTCAGGCAGTATTTTCCGGGTGAGCACGGTGTTTCAAGGCCCTTGCTGCAAAATGAAGATGTAGCATCCATAGCCGGTTCGTTTGCCGGATCAATTGATGTCAGGGATATGCCCGAAGAAAAGGTATTTCCGGGACTGTTTGGCTTCACGGCTTTTGAGGCGGTCAATTTATTTGATAATGTGAATATTAAGAATCAGGACAACTCCTCTCCTGTCCCCCTTCTGAAATATGACCTTTATTCCGTTGTCATTGCGGTCAATCACTTCAATAACACCATGACAATATGCGAGCTGGCCAATGACCCTGAAACGAGTCATATAAACCGGATAACATCGCTCCTCGCAAATAAAAACACAACAACTTTTCCTTTCAAAACAATCGGACAGGAAACTACCGGCTTTGATGATGCAAAATTCCTGGAGATGGTTTCAGAGGGAAAAAAATTTTGTGCCAGGGGAGATGTGTTCCAGATAGTACTTTCACGAAAATTCCAGCAGGCTTTCCAGGGAGATGAGTTTTCAGTATACAGGGCACTGCGTTCTGTCAATCCCTCCCCTTATCTGTTCTATTTCGATTACCTGGATTACAAGCTTTTTGGATCTTCGCCGGAAGCCCAGCTTCAGATAAACGAAGGAATAGCAACAATAAATCCCATTGCGGGTACTATTTCCAGAACGGGTGACCGGTTAAATGATGAAATGCTTGCAGAAGCGCTGCTTGCCGATCCTAAAGAAAATTCGGAACACGCCATGCTGGTTGACCTGGCAAGAAACGATCTGAGCCGGCACTCAAAAAATGTCACTGTGAGCTCATATAAAAAGGTGCATGCCTATTCTCATGTTATCCACCTTGTATCTACCGTTACCGGCGAATTGCACAATAACCGGAATGCTTACAGGGTCTTTGCAGATACCTTCCCTGCGGGTACTCTTTCGGGGGCGCCGAAACACAGGGCCCTGCAACTTATTAACCAGATAGAACCATCTGCAAGGGGATACTACGGGGGGGCCATAGGCTACCTGGGCCTTAAGGGATCGCTTAACCATGCCATAATGATAAGATCGTTTGCCAGTTACCGGGGAAAACTGATTTACCAGGCAGGCGCAGGAATAGTTATTGACTCGGTACCTGAAAAGGAACTTGCCGAGGTAAAAAGCAAACTGTCAGCACTCAGACAAGCTCTTGAAATGGCTGAAAATATAAAATGAATATATCATGGCAAGAATTCTCATAATAGATAATTATGATTCATTCACCTATAACCTGGTACACTACGTGGATGAATACCGGAAACATCAGATTGATGTTTTCAGGAATGACCGGATTAGCCCGGAAAAGATAAAAGATTATGACGGCATCCTGTTGTCACCAGGTCCGGGCATTCCATCAGAGGCAGGGCGGCTGCTGGAAATAGTTGCCATGTACAAGGAAACAAAACGCATATTCGGGGTGTGTCTCGGACTGCAGGCCATTGCGGAGGTATTTGGCGGAAGTCTCCTTAATACCGAAAAAGTATACCATGGTGTAGCCACAGAGATAAACATCTTAAAACCTGTCCATTACCTCTTTAATGATATGCCTGTTCGTTTTACCGGAGGCAGGTATCATTCATGGGTGGTCAGAAACGATTCCGTACCATCATGCCTGAGCATTGATGCACTGGATGATGAGCAGTATATCATGGCAATGAGCCATCGTGAATTTGATATATGCGGCGTTCAGTTCCATCCCGAATCAATTCTGACACCGCTGGGAAAGGAGATTATCTTTAACTGGCTGAGAAAGTTCGACGGGGCGGCGTCAGGCCCTGGAGATAGCTAACTATACTTTAAACATAACCATACTTTATTCACATGAAACATATTCTGGACAAATTACTCGAATCACAGCAGCTCAGCCGCGAAGAGGCAGGCAGACTGATGCACGGGATAGCAAGGCAGCAGTTCAATGAAGCGCAAATTGCCGCTATCCTGTCAACCTATATCATGAGGAGCATCAACCTGGATGAACTTCTGGGTTTCCGCGATGCCCTGCTGGAACTGGCAGTAAAAGCTGACCTGAACGGGCATAACATAATTGATCTATGCGGTACGGGGGGAGATGGCAAGAACACTTTCAACATATCAACAGTCTCCTCTTTTGTGGTTGCGGGAGCTGGCATCCCCGTTGCCAAGCACGGCAATTACGGTGTATCATCGCTTACAGGATCCTCCAATTTAATGGAGCATTTCGGTTATGTATTTTCCAGCAGCAATGACAAGCTAAGGAGGGAAATTGATAAAGCGGGAATATGCTTTATGCATGCCCCTTTGTTTCATCCTGCTTTGAAGGCAGTTGGACGGGTTAGGAAACAGCTGGGTGTAAAAACAATTTTCAACATTATGGGGCCGCTGGTCAATCCGGCTGACCCATCCTGCCAGCTTAGCGGTGTATTCAGTATTGAAGCCGGCCGTCTTTACAGCTACCTTATGCAAAGGGAGAAAAAGAAATTTATTATAATCCACAGTCTTGATGGTTATGATGAAATATCGCTCACCTCCAGGATCAAGACCTTTTCACCTGAAGGTGAGGGTCTGCTGAGCCCGGCAAGTTTCGGCCTGCCATACAATACAGCTGAATCATTGCACGGAGGGGATAATATCAGGGAGGCTGCGGAAATTTTTCTGTCAGTACTGGAAAACAGGGCAATACAGGCGCATAAAAATACTGTGCTCGCAAATTCAGCCCTTGCCATTTCCTGTTATAATAAAAATATCAGCCTTTATGATTCAATGGAAGCCGCCAGAGAATCAATAGATTCAGGAAAGTCACTTGAGTGTTTCAGGAAACTGGTCGGCATGCAGTAAGCTCCCTTTAAATAACCTTTTATATGGGTGCATATCCCACTATAAATTACCGGATAAATACAAATGAACATACTTGAAAAAATAGTCAGTGCCAAGCGCAAAGAAATATTGAAGAGTAAAAATGCAGTGCCGGTTTCTTCGCTGGAAAAAAGCAAACATTTTCCTGCCCAAACCCTTTCACTGGAAAGATCACTTCAAAACAATAAAGGTTTTGGAGTAATAGCCGAATTCAAAAGGCAGTCACCATCAAGGGGCATTATCAATTCCGCAGCCAGACCGGGTAAAGTTTGCGGGGCTTATCTTGATTCGGGCGCATCAGCTGTTTCGGTGCTTACAGACAGGGAGTTTTTCGGAGGCGGCAATGATGATCTCCTGCAGGCAAGAAGAGCGTGCAACGGCGTAATACTGAGAAAAGAATTTATAATTGATGAATACCAGGTTATTGAGTCCAAAAGCATCGGGGCGGATGTCATCCTTCTTATTGCCGGCATTTTATCAAGGCAGGAGTTGAAAGCATTGTCAGATTTGGCCCTGTCGCTTGAACTGGAGGTATTATTTGAAATACATTCTGAGGGTGACATAGGCAAACTTCCCGGCAAGGCTGTGCTTATTGGTGTAAACAGCCGGAACCTTGATACTTTCAGCATAAACATGGATATACCCGGGAAAATAATCAGTAAGTTGCCCGAAACAACCATCAAAATAGCAGAAAGCGGTATTCATTCGGCAGAAAAACTGATGGAGCTTAAAAAAGCCGGGTTTGACGGATTCCTTATCGGTGAAAAGTTCATGAAAGAGCAGGACCCGGGAGAATCATGCAGAATGTTCATAGAGGATCTCAGGCAATTGAGACAAAAATTTGAGGGCGAATGAGAATTTTGACAAAACATTAAATAATAATTCCAATGCAAATAAAAGTATGTGGCATTACCAATAACAGGAATCTCATGGAGATAGCCCTTTTGAGCCCCGATTACATGGGATTTATTTTTCATGAAGGTTCTCCCAGGGATGTTACCCATACCATTGACGGGCTGCAGTTAAGCTCCCTTCCTCCTGTTATAAAAAAGGTTGCCGTAGTGGTAGATAAGCCGGTTGAAGAAGTACTTGATATAATCAACAACTACGGTTTTGATGCCGTTCAGCTGCACGGAAGGGAATATCCGGAATATTGCAGGCAGCTCATGGAAGTATGCCAGGTCATAAAGGCCTTCAGGATAAAAGATAGTCTGCCGCAAAATCTTGAGGATTACCAGGGCAACTGCCATTATTTCCTCTTCGATGCAAAAGGGAAGCATGCCGGGGGCAACGGCATTAAGTTCAATCATGATATTTTGAAGCGATACAAACTTGAAACTCCATTCATTCTTAGCGGCGGTATAGGCGACTATGACCTGCCGTATCTGCTTCGCATAGACCTGAAGGGGCTGATGGGTGTGGACCTGAACAGCAGGTTTGAGCTTTCACCGGGATACAAAAGCATTTCATCACTTAAAGTGTTTATCCAAAAACTACGGACTCATGCCACAGTTAATAAATAGCAAGGGATTTTACGGTGATTTTGGCGGGGCATGGATACCCGAAATGCTTCATGCAAATATTGAAGAGCTGGCCCGGGCATATGCCGGTATCCTGGAAACAGATGGTTTTAAGAAAGACTTCAGTAATCTGCTAAGGGATTATGCAGGGCGCCCAACTCCGCTGTTTTATGCCCGCAGGCTTTCCGGCCATACCGGTGCAAAAATATACCTGAAGCGGGAGGATCTTTGCCATACCGGATCACATAAACTCAATAATGTTGCCGGCCAGATCCTGCTGGCCCGGAGAATGAATAAAAAACATATCATTGCCGAGACCGGTGCCGGCCAGCACGGTGTTGCAACTGCCACGGTATGTGCCCTGATGGACCTGCCATGCACCGTATTCATGGGAGAAAAGGATGTCGCAAGGCAGGAGCCAAATGTTATGCGGATGAAGATGCTGGGGGCAAAGGTAATCACTGTCACCTCAGGCACCCGCACCCTGAAGGATGCAACAAATGAAGCCATCAGGCACTGGATCAATAACCCCTCCGACACCCATTATCTGATAGGATCAACCATAGGCCCGCATCCCTATCCGGATCTTGTGGCCCGGTTGCAGTCGGTCATTTCGGAAGAAATAAAACAACAGCTCCGGCAAAAGGAAAACAGGGATTTTCCTGATTATCTTCTGGCATGCGTCGGTGGAGGCAGCAATGCTGCAGGAACTTTTTACCACTATATTGATGATGCCAGGGTAAAACTTGTTGGAGCAGAGGCAGCCGGGGAAGGCACCGGAACCGGCAAAACAGCCGCTACGATAGCCACAGGCTCACCGGGCATAATTCACGGTTGCAGGACCCTGCTTATGCAGGACAGCGACGGACAAATTACCGGAGCACATTCCATATCGGCCGGGCTGGATTATCCCGGCATCGGCCCTTTGCATGCCCATCTGCACAAGACCGGCAGGGCAACTTATTTAGCCATTACCGATAAAGAAGCAATGCAGGCCGCTCACCTCCTCACCAGGCTGGAGGGAATAATCCCTGCGCTGGAATCGGCACATGCCCTGGCTGCATTAGAAAAACTGGATTTTAAAAACAGCGATATAGTGATAGTCAATCTCTCGGGCCGGGGAGACAAGGACATGGAAAGCTATATGGAATCAATGGCGCACCGGGAATAAATCCGAATCCATGGTTTGAAAAGCAAAACAACCAAATTATGAATTAGTAACATATTGTTAAACAATTTACTAACGAATGAATACACTGACCAGGCTTTTTGAGAAAAAAAAGCAAAATCTTCTCTCCATATATTTTACAGCCGGGTATCCGGAAACAGACAGTACCATAAAAATTATCAATTCCCTCCAGGCCGCAGGAATCGACTTTCTTGAAGTAGGTTTTCCATTCTCAGATCCGCTCGCCGACGGCCCGGTCATTCAGCAAACCAGTCAGCAGGCAATAAAAAACGGAATGAACCTGGAGCTGCTTCTTGACCAGCTTAAAAGTGCAGGGTCGTCTGTAACACTGCCGCTGATACTGATGGGATACCTGAACCCGGTACTGCAGACAGGAATGGAAGCCTTTTGCCGGAAGGCAAAAGAATCAGGCATTAGCGGTGTAATTTTGCCCGACCTTCCTCCGGAAGAGTACGAGGCTGACTATAAGGAACTTTTTAAAATGCACGATCTGCACATGATCTTCCTTGTGACGCCGGAAACAAGCCAGGCAAGGATCAGAAAAATAGACGCCCTGGGCAGCGGATTTATTTATGCAGTAAGCTCCTCATCTACCACGGGGCGGCAGGATACCTTCACAAGCGCGCAAACAGGCTATCTTAAACGCCTGCAGTCGATGAACCTGCAAAATCCGGTAATGACGGGTTTTGGGATACACAATAGAAATACCCTCCAGACAGTCTGGGAAAACAGCTCCGGCGCCATTATTGGAACTGCCTATCTTAATGCCCTTATTAAATGCCGTGACGAAAAGCAGGCAATAAAGCTTCTGATGGACAGGCTTGGCATTGAAAAACCGATGAACTTATAATGTAATACCCGTTTTATTACATGGCCGGTACCGGCAAAAAACCGGGTGCATAAAAAAACAGATGCATGCATTCTGTCAATCTGCCGAAAAATGACGAAGTTTGCAGATGGCAATTATTTCTATTAACCCCGATCAATACAATTATCATGCAAACATCACTTACTATACTTGTAGTTAATCCCCGACATGATTTTACTAAAATTGGCATTTATGACAACACCAAGCTACTGTATCTCAAGCGTATAATGCATTCGGCCGGGGAGCTCGATAAATTTGAAAGGCTAAGTGACCAGGTATCATTCAGAACGAACTGTATAATCGATGAACTCAGGCAGAATGATATGCCACTCGACGGTTTTGCTGCAGTCGTGGGCCGCGGGGGTCTTATTAAACCTCTCGGCTCTGGTGTCTATGAGGTAAATGACAAAATGCTGAATGACTTGTATAATTCCCATTACAGTGAAGATGTGGTCAACCTGGGCGGAATGCTTGCTCATGCCGTTCAGAAGGAAATGCCAAATGCAAAGGCTGTGATAGCAGACCCTGTTGTAGTGGATGAACTGGAGGATATAGCGCGGGTATCGGGGCATCCCGCATTCGAAAGGAAATCGGTCTTCCATGCACTCATGCAGAAATGGATTGCCAGGAAATTTGCCAGATCACAGATAAAGCCGTATGAAGAACTCAGGCTTATAGTTGTCCACCTTGGCAGTGGTATAACCGTTGGCGCCCATCATAACGGAAGGGTAATTGATGTAAACCAGGGACACGACGGGGAAGGGCCGATTGCTCCTTTAAGAAGCGGGACATTACCGGCAGGGGATCTTGTCAGGCTGTGCTATAGCGGTAAATATTCCAGGGAAGAGGTGCTTAAAATGCTAACCGGAGAGGGAGGGTTATTTGCATGGTTTGGGACCATGAGCACCATCGAAATAGAACAAATGGCTATGAGCGGCAACAAACAGGCGAAGCTTGTGTACGGTGCAATGGCCTACCAGGTGGCCAAGTACGTGGGTTCAATGTATGCGGTTCTTGAAGGAAATGTGGATGCAATCCTGATTTCGGGGGGGATTGCCAACAGCAAATATTTCACAGACATGATAATGAAAAGGATCAGGAGCATGGCACCGGTTCATGTTTTTCCCGGCTCGGATGAAATAGAGGCTCTTGGCATGAACGGGCTGATGGCGCTGAAAGGAGAAATTGAGATTAAGGAATATAAATAGTCTGTGTATCTAATATCTTTCCAGCCACCGGTAGCGCCTTTCACTGTCACCAAAGCGAAAATTAAGCATTAGTTCATGGGAACCATGGTTCTGGTGACTCATGCTGTTAAGTGACAAATCGTAGGCATATCCCATATGGAATCTTTCGTACCTGAAGCCAACCATAAAAACAACAGCCCCGACAGATCTGTAAGATAAGCCGCCCCAGTACTGGTCGCTGTAATAAAATTTTGATCCCAGGTCAAACTGGTACATCGAACGGAATGTTGTCTGTGCAAGCACTACAGGTTCAATCTTTACTCCGTTCTCAAGTGAAAATGCATATCCGCCCATCAAAAAAAATGTACGTTGCATCCTGAAATCCTGCAAACCATCATGACCGAACTTCAATACCGACTGAAGCATCTGTACGGATGATACCCCCACGTAGTATGAGGGCCCCCAGAGATGGATGCCCGAATTAACATCAGGCACATACAGAGCCTTGTTCAACTGGCCCATCAGCGGATCATACTCCTCTTCAAACTCCATCCGCCTTTCATCCACTTTCATCTGAAAGCCTGTAAGTGAAATGCCGAAAGACAGCTGGTGCTCCTGCATCCAGATATGATATGCATAACTTACCTGCATGCCTGTGCGGTCAATAAGCCCGCTTCTGTCATTATATAAATAACCACCCACGCCGACATTTCCTGAGCGCAAAAGGTTCATCACATTTCTCCTGTCGGGTAAACCGGGCCTGGGTGACCGTGACTTGATAAGCCTGCTATCGGCACTCAGGGCAACAGTCCTTGGTGAATAGGGAAGCCCCATCCATTGTTCACGCGCGGTGAGACTTATGGTAGTTAAGCCGTCATAGCCGGCAACCGCCGGGTTTAGGAGGAACCGGTTCATCATGTACTGGCTGTACATGGGCATCTGCTGCGACCACAAGGGCCATGAAGCCAGAAGCAAACCAATTATGACAGTTGATCTCCGCATTTAAACCAGTTAAACTTAACACATTTCCGGCTGCTAAAATAACCCGATTCTGTTATATATCCTAAAAAAAGGCTGCATTGGCTTTTGCATGAATCACTTTGGAAGAGATTGCCCCCTGAAACATATGTTCTAGCCACGTGTACACAGACAACAACTGGAGCCAAAGAATGAAAGATGCTCAGGGAGCACCTTTTCAAACCATGGAACCTGAAATTTCCGATCAGTACCTGTTAAGCCAGCGGTAGCGCCTCGCACTGTCGCCAAACTTAACACTTGCCATAATCTCATGAGATCCGAAACTATGTTTACGAATGCTGCTCAATGAATAATCGAAAGCATATCCGAAATAATACCGGTCAACCTTTACGCCACCCATCATTATCAGTGCTCCGCTGGTACGGTAGGATATGCCTCCCCAGTAGTCATCCCGGTAATACATCCGCATATTCACATCGGCCTGGACCTGGCTCTCAAAGGTTGCCTGTACCATTACAGATGGTTCTATTGTCAGGCCGTTATCCAGAAAAAAACCATAGCCGGCCATAAGATAGTAATGCCGCAACATTTTAAAATCTTTATATCCGTCACTGCCAAATTTAAGAGCCGACTGAAGGAGCTGGGCACTTGAAAGACCTACATAATAGTTAGGATTACTGAAATAAACCCCCATGTTAGCATCGGGCACAAAAAGGGTATTCTTGCTTCCATTTAACAGCGGATCGTTTTCATTATGCAATACAGAATTCCTCTCATCCAGTTTGAGTTGAAAGGCCGTAAGGGAAACCCCGAAAGAAAGCTGGTTCTGGTTCATCCATATATGATACGAATATGTTCCCTGGATGCCGGTCCGGTCTATCATCCCGTTTCTGTCGTTGAAAACATATCCTCCCAGCCCGACATTTCCGTCGCGGCTCATTAATGTTGGGCGCCTCCTGACGGGACGCCGGCGACTTATCTGGCTGCTCTTTAAAATCCTGGATTGCCCGCTTATTGCAACCGTACGGGGAGAGTTTTCAAAACCCAGCCACTGTTCCCTTGCTGTGAGGCTGAAACTGGTTAATCCGTCGTTGCCGGCGACTGCAGGATTAAGCAGAAAGCTGTTCATCATATACTGGGAGTACAATGGAAGTTGCTGAGAAAAGGAAGTAAAAGGAGCGGCAAAAAGAATTACAAGAAGAATAACTTTATTAATATGGAATGTTTTTATCAACTTATTAGTTTTAAAAATCATGAAACCTTCAATAACTGCCGGGTTTTACGTATAAAGTCCGTATTCGTTTCAATTTTTGCCACTGTTTCCACGAACATATATTTTAGAATGATAAACGGGTATACTGTGTAGATAAAAACCTCTTTTTTTCATTATGAAGCGGCAATTCTTTTTTTCCTTGGTATAAGATATGAAATTTCAGATCACGGGCAATGGGGGTAAATAATAATTCCGGACTTTCAAAAGATAAGAAAGCCCGGAATTATTTATGAATATAAAAGGTCTCAGCGGACGATAGTGATGCTCCCGGTAATATCCCTTGTTCCGGGCACATTAAGGGTTATAACAAAATGATAGGAATCCATCTGTAACGGCCTGTTTCGGTAGGTGCCATCCCATGGAACAGGATAACCGGGCTGTGAAATGAAGACTGCCTCTCCCCAGCGGTTATATACTTCAATTACAGCCTTGGGGTAGTTAATAAACAAGTCGTTTCCATACTGATCAGTTATTATCCATGTATCATTCACCCCATCATCGTTAGGTGTGATGATTGTCGGTATAATCAGTTTTATACCCTCATCAAAATCAATAAATATGGTATCGGAAGCACTGCATCCTGCCATGGTACTCACTTCAACCCATATTTTTGCCGGGGCATCTGTCCCGTATACCTGGATTGTCTGGCTAATTGCACCCGTTGACCAGGTATAGTATGCTCCCTGGTTACCGGCGTCAAGAATAATACTTTCGCTGGAGAGTAAAATAGTATCGGCGCCCAGATCAACAACGGGCATGGGATTAACAATCAGCTCAACTGCAGCAGTGGCAGTCAGGCCATTATCATCAACAACCCTGACCCAGTAAATGCCGGCTTCGCCGGTGGCAAATGTCTGTGTTATAAAATCACTGTCATCGTTCCACAGGTAGTAGACAAACCCTTCTCCTGCATCGAAAATATAAATTTCCCCCTCGCAAATCTCAACAGTTGCGGGGAAAGGGTCAAAATCAAAATGATCAATCACCTCCACCAGTGCATATACCGTATCGCCCACACAACCGAAAATGTTAGTCTCAACGACTTTTATCTCAAATATACCAGGGGTTATTCCCCAGTCCACTATAATCTTCCCATTCAGGTTTTCCGAAATCACCCCGCCATCTTCAATAAACCATTCATACCAGGAACTTGAAGTGGCATCTTCAACCCCGTACGCCACACCTGAAGTGCCGGCATGGACAGTATGTATCTCCTGTCCATGCACGGCCATTCCGGCAAAAAAAGCGGTCACTATCAGTATGAGAAGTCGCTGGAGCAATATTTAATATTTCTAATTAACCTCTATTACTTAGGCCTTAATAAGAGTTGAAATTATTAGGAATATGATATATCGGCCCGGTTGTCGGTGTGGGATATAACCAGTAAGTCACGGTGGTACCAGGCACACCATAGGGTGAATTAGGTACCCCTGCCCTGAAATGAGAAACGCGGGAAATCATTGATGTTAAACTCTCAGCAGTTATACTGAATACATACTTTGTTGCGTATTTCTTCCCGCCAACTTCATACATATTCATTTCCGGAATATCATGAGTATGAGTCAGTCCGGTTGTCATGTCATTCAGATTAGCTGTCCGGCCCATTGAAGGCATATCTACAGCTTCTTGTCCAACAATCATAACCATATTGCCATCATAGGCAGTGCGCGTGGCAGTAATTCCATAAGTATACGCCTGAAGACCTCCAATACTACCTTCCTCTTCCAGCACAATACTTATTTCATCGGTCAAACCTTCCCCGCAAAAGCTGAATTCAACACCGGCCGCTTCTAAGACCCATGAACTTGTTCCTGCACCCGTAAATCCGGTTATTGCAGGCACAGCCACGGTTGCAACGGTTTTACTTGTAGCAGTTTCACTCTCGCAGCCGGCAGCATTGAATCTTTCCTTTACCCAGTAGGTCCTTGGTGATCCAACAGGGGGAAGATCAGTGCCGGACAATTCGACCCAGTTTTCCCTGGTGGTCCAGTCCTTAACTTGGACAGCAAGATCAGGTTCTCCATCTGTTAGTAATGCCCAGCTAAACCCATAAACCCATCTCCACTGTGCAGTTTCGTTTAACCCAGTATTTTCAACATAATTATAATCAGGATGATAAGCCATGTCAGGTTCCGCATATAGGCTGAGTTTCAAACCGGTTGTCTGATAAATTGTCTCGTCCACATCCTGATAGTTAACAAGAATCTGTGAATTAGCATTATTCATTGCAAAGAAAAACACCAGTGCGGTGAAGGCCAGTTTAAAAGTGGTCTTTTTTGTCATTGTTTTCATTTTAAAAAATTAAGGTGAGG
>SLJO01000174.1 GCA_007135095.1 Bacteroidales bacterium
AAACAGGTTGTTAATTTTCAATTGCAAAGGTATACAAAAAGTTAAATAATCTATGTTGTAACTTATATAAAAACCAACAAAATAAAACAAGCATTGCCGGGGTTTTTAAATATGGACCTGCTATGGTATAAATGGGCTATTTGGACGGGTCAATTTATTAAGAGTATTTTATAATCCACCATAAAATGTGTAGGTTTGTTCTCCGAAAACTTTAAAATATAAAATAGTTCATTCAGGGATGCTGATTCTGAAACTTCTTAAGGAGAGTTTTGTTTTTGCCTATGGCTCGGTTATGGTCAACAAGCTCCGTACGCTGTTGTCCCTCCTTGGCATTACCATTGGTATTTTCGCCATTATCTCGGTATTTACAATAGTTGATTCACTGGAGAGGAATATCCGCGAAAGCATTTCTGTGCTGGGCGACGATGTTGTTTACGTTCAGAAGTGGCCGTGGGAATTCAGCAGTGATTTTCCCTGGTGGGTATATATGAGGCGGCCTGTACCCGATTTGCGCGACTATGAGGAGATCCGCCGCAGGTCGCAGTTCTCCGGCGGGGTTGCTTTTTCTGTATCGACTTCTGCGCAGGTAAGGTATGGAAGCACCTTTTTGAACAGGACGGGAATATGGGCGAATTCCCATGATTTCCAGGATATAAGGCATTTTGAGATTCAGCAGGGAAGGTACTTCACCCCATATGAATCTGCTGCGGGCCGGAACCTTGCGATCATAGGCGATGAGATTGCCCGGAATCTTTTTGAGGGAGCGGATCCCATAAACAGGGAAATCCAGATCTCCGGCAGGAAAGTAACCGTTATAGGAGTTGTCAGCAGGGAGGGCTCCAACATCCTTGGCGGGGGAAGCCTTGATGAAATGGTGCTGCTGCCCCTTAATTTTGCACGCAGCATTTTTAATATAAGGTCTGACCGGTTAAACCCCATGATCATGGTAAAGGCGCTTCCCGGTGTGCCGAATCAGGAGCTTATTGATGAGCTGCAATTTATATTGCGGTCAGCACGCAGGCTGCAGCCGGCAGTTGAGGATAATTTCGCCCTTAACCAGGCAAGCGCGATCACCCGGGGTCTTGATCAGATTTTTGTAATGATCAATATGGTGGGCTGGATAATAGGCGGATTTTCAATACTCGTTGGCGGGTTCGGCATAGCCAACATTATGTTTGTATCGGTTAAGGAACGTACCAATATTATCGGCATACAGAAATCCCTCGGAGCAAAGAACTATTTTATACTTCTTCAGTTCCTCTATGAGTCGGTCCTGCTGGCGGTTGCCGGCGGATTGCTGGGACTGCTGTTTATTTTTACCGGCACACTGCTGGTCAGCACTTTCTCGGAGTTTACAATTACCCTGACTTTCAGCAATATAATGCTCGGTCTACTTGTTTCTGCCGTTATTGGGGTAATAGCAGGTTATGCCCCTGCATACAGTGCCTCCAGGCTGAACCCGGTTGAAGCGATTAACCATACCTTCTGACGGGGATATTGTTTTTGACGCAGTCCACGCTCCCCTGCCGGGATACTGCTTTTTACCGCAGACTACCGTTCACCCCGCCGGATTCCTGGTCTTTGTCGTCGCCGCCCACGGACCACACTGCCGGAGTCCTGTTTTTGTCGCAGCAGCCCTCAGATCATCCTTGCCATGGTGCGTTACAATAAACCATAAAACAACCGCCCTATTGAAAAATAGATCAACAGTCCCATAAGGTCGTTGGAGGTAGTAATAAATGGTCCTGTAGCCAGGGCAGGGTCAATTTTTAACCTGTCCAGGAGCAGGGGCACCATGGTGCCGAAAAGGGAAGCAAACAAAATAACAGAAAACAATGCTGAGCTGACTGTCAGTGTCAGGGCAAGGGGACTGTCGACCAGAAGATTGTAGGTAAGCATAAGGAGCGCAAGGGTAAGCCCGTTCAGCAGTGCAACCGAAAATTCCTTCAGGAGCCTGCTGACGGTTTTAGAAAGCTGGATGGTTTGATTGGCAAGGCCCTGCACGACTATTGAAGATGACTGTACTCCGACATTTCCTGCTGTTGCAGCAATAAGGGGCATAAAAAACGCCATTTCGGGATATATTCCAAGATCCGCCTCAAACACCCCTATCAGCTGGGAAACGATTATCCCCCCGGTAAGACCCACCAGGAGCCAGGGAAGCCTGGCCCTTGTCAGGATCCATACCTTGTCATACGATTCAATATCTTCGGAAATACCTGCAATCAGCTGGTAATCCCTTTCAGCCTCTTCCCTTATCCTGTCTACCACGTCATCAATGGTGATCCTCCCTGCCAGTCGCCCGATCTGGTCTACCACGGGCAATGCAACAAGGTCGTATTTATGCATGATATTGGAAACCTCTTCCGACGGGGTATCGGTTTTGACTGAAATTATACCGGTATTCAGCAGGTCCTTAATATATGAATGCCTCGAGCTGAGGAGCAGTTTTTTGAGTGAAAGGATGCCTTTGAGCACATCATAATCATCCACAACATACACATAGTAAACCTCGTCAACATCCTCAGCCTGCTTCCTCATTTCGCGTATGCTGGTAACTACATTCCAGTTTTCGTTAACCTTGATAAGTTCCTTGGCCATCAATCCCCCGGCAGTATCCTCATCATAGGAAAGCAGATCAACAATATCGCCGGCATGCTCAACATCCTTCATCTGCGACAGGAGCTCGTCCTTGAATTCACGGGATAGCTCTCCGAGCACATCGGCAGCATCATCGGTATCCATGTAGTCAATCAGCTGGCTGGCGATCATTGTACTGGGAAGCGACTTCAGCACCCTCTTCCTGTCATCAATGTCCAGCTCTATCAGCACATCAGCCGCCTTTTCGTCGCCGAGCAATGAAAAAAGGTATTTGCCCTGCTCGTTATCAAGTCTTGTGTATATTGTGGCAATATCGGCCGAATGGAGGTCTTCAATAAGGTGAAGTACTGCATCCACATTTTCCTGATCAATGTAATTGCCCAGTTGTTCAATAAATTCGCGGTTCAGTTCAAATTGCCTGCTCATGGTCTCTTATGTCTCAAAAGGTTGATTCTAGATAATTGGTGATGCTTACAAATTCATCCACGCTAAGCTGTTCGGGCCTCTTCGACAGCAGCGGGTGACCGGCATCCTTCACCTGCAAAAAGGCTGAAAGTGAATTGCGCAGCATTTTCCTCCTCTGGTTAAACCCGGTTTTTACAACCCTGAAAAACAACTCCTCATTGCATTCAAGCCTGCAGCCGGGCCGGCGGCTAAGCCTTATCACCGCAGAATTAACCCGCGGAGGGGGGAAGAACACCTGACGGCCCACATTGAACAGCAGCTCGGTATAATAAAATGCCTGAAGGAGCACGCTTAGTATCCCGTATGTTTTGGACCCGGGAGGAGCTGCTATCCTGCTTGCCACCTCCTTTTGCAGCATGCATACAACTTCTGTGACCAGGTGTCTGTTATCAAGGATTTTGAAAAATATCTGGCTGGAAATGTTATAGGGGAAATTGCCGATTATGGCCACGGGGGAGGAGTGAATTTCCCCGAAAGGGTATTTCAGGAAATCCTGTTGAACGATACTGCCTGAAATCCCGGGAAACCGTTTTCTCAGGTAATCGGCCGATTCACTGTCAATTTCAATAAGGGAAATGGTTATATCACTGTTTTCAATGAGGAATTCAGTCAATACCCCTGTTCCCGGACCAACTTCGATCAAATGGTGGTAGCCCCGGCCGCTCAGTGCGCCGGTAATTTTCCTTGCTATATTTTTATCGGTGAGAAAATGCTGGCCAAGGCTTTTTTTGGGGTTAACAGGGGTCATAAACAGGATTTAATATTAACCCCCGGTTCGGGGTGATTACATCAGCAGCTCAGTGGAGAATCATTTATAAGTGAATGTTTTAAAAAGGTCAGGCAACCTTGAGCTTACTGAAATTGACCTTTTCCAGCTTAGTTTGCGCAAATTTAAGGTCAATCAGAAGCTCCTTTGTTTTTCCCGAGGGCATTTCAAACATGGGGTCTATCATTATTGCCTCGCATATGGACCGAAGTCCGCGCGCCCCCAACTTGAACTCAATTGCCTTGTCAACAATATATTCCAGTACGTTCTCATCAACTTTCAGATCGATACCATCCATTTTAAAGAGCTTGCTGTATTGTTTCAAAATGGAGTTTTTCGGTTCCGTCAGGATGGAGCGGAGGGTTTCCCTGTTGAGGGGCTGCAGGTATGTGAGTACCGGCAAACGTCCTATTATTTCGGGAATCAGTCCGAACGACTTCAGATCCTGCGGTGCAATATACTGAAGAAGGTTTGTACGGTCGATATTTTCCGATTTTGTTCCGGCCGTATAGCCCACCACCTGGGTATTAAGCCGCATTGCAATCTTTTTTTCAATTCCGTCGAAGGCTCCGCCGCAAATAAACAGTATGTTTTTTGTATTCACGGGGATCATCTTCTGGTCGGGATGCTTTCTACCTCCCTGGGGGGGCACATTCACTACCGAGCCTTCGAGCAGCTTAAGCAAACCCTGCTGCACACCTTCGCCACTGACATCACGGGTAATGGAAGGGTTATCGCTTTTCCTTGCAATTTTATCCAGCTCATCAATAAAAACAATTCCCCTTTCGGCCGATTCCACGTTGTAATCGGCTACCTGCAGGAGACGGGTAAGAATGCTTTCTATATCTTCTCCCACGTACCCGGCCTCGGTGAGCACCGTAGCATCAACTATGGTGAAGGGCACGTGAAGCATTTTGGCTATGGTTCTGGCCAGCAAAGTTTTTCCCGTGCCTGTCTCTCCCACAAGAACGATATTTGATTTTTCAATCTCCACCTCCTCCTCATCCCTGTGGTTTGACTGAGTGAGTCTTTTATAGTGATTGTAAACGGCTACTGATATGAATTTCTTTGCATCATCCTGCCCGATAACATACTGGTCAAGGAAATTCTTGATTTCCATGGGCTTAAGCAGCTTGAGATGCTTGAGGTCCAGATCTGACTTTGATTTGACCTCTTCCCTTACTATCCCGTAAGCCTGTTCTGCACAGCTGTCGCATATATGTCCCGAAACCCCTGCGATCAGGAGGTTTGTTTCCTTTTTGTTCCTTCCGCAGAAGGAACACTTTTCCGCTTTCTTATCATTGGAATAAGCCATAAATATATCTTATTATCTCATTTTAATTCTCCCCGGCCCCTTTGTATCATCTTAGTATGTCATGTTGCTGCCACAGCCCTGCCGGATTCTGCTGACTATTATTAATCTAAATGCAAAACTACTTTATTTTAAGAGAATTCGGAAATTTTTTTCTTCCCTTTTGCAGATGATTTGCCGGCGGTAAGAGATTTAACCGCAAACGGGATTTCAAAAGACTTTATTATAACCTGCCCTTGTGACTTTCCTTTGAGAAACATTCCATACTGCAGGCAGATTATCTGTAGCAGCCCTTTACTGATTCCAGACACTGGACAACCCCAGGAAGCTTTCCACATCTCCGGCAGGTGTTTCGCCCGGGTCGGCCATTGCCTTGTAGTAATTGTCCAGAAAATTTCTGGCTGAGGTCCATACTGTCTGCATCACACCATGGTACCTGGGCCTCATGTCATTGCTTGAGGCGGAGATAAAATCGCGCAGCATCCTGTCCTGTGTGACGGCAACATCCACCCTGTTCCAGGGGCAGGAAAGCACCCGGAAACCCTTGGCGGCAAATAACACTGCGGTAGGGTGGGCACGGTTGTAGTGCCAGTCGTTAATTACCACATCTTTCGGGATCATGTCAATAGCGCGGTGAGTATTGTTGTAGCTTCCTTCCCATAAACCGATACCCGTTGTCCTGCCATCAATCAGGCGGTCACCCCATATCCAGAGCTCCTTGCCGGTCATGTGAAGGTGGTTGCGGAGTCTGGTCACCTCTGCGGCAAACAATTCGGCAGGATCCCTTCCGCGGCAGCGGCTGCAATCATCATGGCCAATATAAAAAACCTCATCCATGCCGGCATGGAAGGCATCGGTCTCGAAAACCCCGGTAATTTCGTCCATAAGGTCAAAGACCACAGCATGGACATCGGGGTGGAGAGGGCAGTAGCTTTTGCAATAGAGTCCATCAGGGTTTGGCCAAACGTATGTTTCAGGAAGTTCAATGCTGGGCGTCTCGTCAAATTCGGGATATACCTCAAGGAGCTTTCCAATTGTCGTGCTCCATGACTGATGCCCCAGCAGATTTACCTGGGGAATGAGCCTGATGTTATTTTCACGGCAAATCTTAACAAGTTTCTTTATATCCGATTCCTTCAGCGGCCTGTCGCCCACGAGTTCGGGCCGTGATTTATATTCGTAGTTAAAATCAACCCTCAGCATAAGCAGGTTCACACCAGCAGGGGCAAGCTCCCTCTCGATGAATTCAACAAATTCATCCACCATGTTTACCCCGGGTGCTGCAATGCTGAGTCCGCGGTAAGTGTAGGGCGATTCAGCTTTTACAAGGGAAAATGTAATAAGCAGGCAGGTTGTAAATAAAATTAGTTTTTTCATTTTTTATGATTTTGGCTTAATGTGTCAATCGGGACTTACCAGCTTCTGCTCCGGCTTAATTGCTCAACCCTATAAATATACGAAAAACATTGATATACCATGTTTAGAAATAAAAAACCGCTTTTGCCGAATCTGCTGCCGGCACTATAAGAAGACGATCTTTGCTCTGCAAGGTCTCAAAGAAAAACCCGCGGTGAAGGCCGCGGGCTTTTTTTAAATCTTCTTTTTAAGGTTAAATCCGTCATTCGCACTTCTGGACGTCTAGATGAATACTGAAATAACTCAGTCGTTAATTGTTGCCGGTTTGCCCAAGGGGTAAAAAATGATTATTTGCTTTTTTTAGGTTGCCTTGTCAATACTTCGTCAATCATGCCATATTTTTTTGCTTCCTCGGAGGTCATCCAGTAATCACGGTCAGAATCCTTTTCAACCTTCTCAAACGAGTTGCCGGTATGCTCTGCAATGATCTCGTACAATTCTTTTTTCAGTTTCTGTATCTCCCTGACGGTAATCTCTATATCCGAAACCTGCCCCTGGGCACCGCCCATGGGCTGATGTATCATCATGCGGGAATGCTTCAGTCCCGAGCGTTTTCCCTTTGCTCCTGCAGCAAGCAGCACTGCCGCCATGGAAGCTGCCATTCCGGTGCATATGGTGGACACCTCGGCACCTATATACTGCATTGTGTCGTATATGCCCAGCCCTGCGTGAACGGAGCCTCCCGGACTGTTCAGGTAAATCTGGATATCCTTTGACGGATCGGCCGATTCCAGGTAAAGAAGCTGGGCCTGCACGATGTTTGCTACATAGTCGTCTATGGGTAATCCCAGAAATATTATCCGGTCCATCATAAGCCGTGAGAAGACGTCCATCGAAGCAATATTAAGCTGCCTTTCCTCGATAATGGTGGGGGATATATATGCATTGAGCAGGGACTGGTAGCTGTCGACCCTGGCGCCGCTCATACCCATATGCCCGACGGCATATTTGCGGAAATCGTTGTTCTTGTCCATTTCTTAAGGTTTATTATATTACCTGTAAATTTAGCAAACAAATTTGAAAATCATATCATGCGTAAGTGTCTGTTTTCGAATGCCTGCATAACGGGGCCCGGATGAAACCGCTGCCAGATTAAACCGGTGCTGACGGATATATTGAACTGCGGCAGGCGGGATATTATGCTTCAAATAGTTTTGCAAAGTCATCCTCCTTGACTTTCTTTTCTTCAAGGGTTACTTTTTCCTTTACAAGGTGGGTTATTTTTTCCTGGAACTTCTGCTCGTAAAGCCTTCTTCTTTCCTGCTCCTTTTTGAGCATCTCTTTTGCATAGTTGTTCAAATGCTCTTCAGGTACATTTGACATGCCGTATTGCTGGAACTGCATAAGCACCTGCTGCTTTGCCAGCTCTTCAACCTCCCCGGGCTCAACCTTAAGCTCATACTTTTTAATCATGGCATCCTGTATCAGCTGCCATTTCAGGTCATCCCTTACCTTGGAGAAATCTTTTTCCAGGTCCTCGGGGGTGACTTTTCCTTGATTGGACTCGAGCAGCCAGCGCTTAAGGAATTCCTCGGGAAGATCGGCTGTAAACTTATCAATCATCATCTGTCTGGTATCCATGAACAATTTGTAGTCACTGTTCTGGGCATATGCTTTTTCTATCTCTTCCTTAAGCCTGTTCCTGAATTCCTCCTCCGATGTTATCTCCCCCTCACCGAAGGCTTTGTCAAAGAGTTCCTGGTTGGTTTCCGCTTTTTTCCATCGGGATATCTCCCCTATGGTGAGCTGAAAAGTCATGGATTCCCCTTCGATTTTTTCCTTTTCAATTTTCAGCAATTGGGCAAGCTCAGCCTCGCTGGGAAATGCTTTTTTCAGATCCAGCTGGATAATATCGCCCACTTTTGCACCAGTAAGCTGCTTTTTGATCTCGTCATCCTTTATGACCCTCATCGAAAGGGAAGCATCTGCAACAGTGATCCCCTGATCGATAATATCTCCTTCGGCACTTAACTGGGTAAGATTTCCCTTTATCACATCTTCCTGCTCCACCTCTTCGGCCTGTATCATTTCCCCGTAGCGGTTTTTGTAGCTCTCGGCATGCTTATCGATCAGATCCTTGTCTGCATCTATAATATAATAAGGGAGCTTGTCGTCCTGGGAAATGGTCACGTCGAATTCGGGGGCAATTCCGATATCAAAGACAAATTCAAAAGAGTCCTGCTTGTCAAAGTCAATTTCGTTTTGCTCTTCTTTGCTGGTAAGCGGTTCACCCAGGATGTTCAGTTTTTCGTCCTCGATAAACTTGGTGAGCGATGAGGAAACCAGCCTGTTGATCTCTTCAAGGAGCACAGGCTTGTAATACATTCGCTTAATAATTCCCATAGGAACCATCCCAGGCCTGAAGCCGGGCATATTTGCCTGTTTTTTGTAGTCTTTGAGTTTAATGTTTACCTTTTCTTCGTAATCAGTTTTTTCTACATGGACCCTGATCATGGCATTAAGATCATCCTTGTTTTCCCTGGTAACTTGCATTGAAGATTTGTTTTAAATGATTATTGATGTGGCCCGGGCATTTTTGCATTTATATTAAGCAGCCGGACAGCACTGTGAAAATTGCTGTTTGGTTGACAATGGTTTGAGCCGGTAAAAAACCGTCAAGCACCCGATGTGCAATGGGCTGTTTGACGGCTCTTTGTCAGTGCGGATGAAGGGACTCGAACCCCCACGCCTTGCGGCACTAGATCCTAAGTCTAGCGCGTCTACCAATTCCGCCACATCCGCAAAAAATTCAGGTCGCAAAGGTATTCAAAAAAAATCATAATTCAGAATATTATCTCTAAATTCGGTGCAGGGAGAGTTGTTTTTCAGAGCCGGGATTGTATTTTTATATGCCGGATACCGGTCCCTTATCCGGCCTGGCAGACGGATATAGATCAGCCTTGGAATTTTCCTGTGCTTTTTTACTACGTCCCGTTTCATTATCATTGCATTTTCATTTTCAATAAATGCTCGATTACCTTTCAAAGGCCTTTTCGGTGTGGCTCATAGGATTTTTCCCATGGGCTGAAATTTATGTGGCTGTGCCTGCCGGTATCGGGCTGGGACTGGACATATATTCGGTTGTTCTATGGAGTGTTTTTGGTAATTATATTCCCGCTATAATTATTACACGATCCTTTGACAGGATTGCACGTTATCCCCGGGCCGGCCGGTGGCTTCAGAAATTTTCATCACCCCGGGCAAAAGCAAGGATTGAAAAAAACGGTGTATGGGCGACCCTTATAATAACACCATGGCTTGGTGTTTGGGCAATGGCAGTAACGGTAAAAATGTACGGGATGAAGAGCGGGCCTTTTTTGTGGGCTTCCTTTGTGAGCATCCTTTTGTACGCCTTAGTGCTTGCAGCCCTTATTAAGCTGGGGATCGATATTCTTTCCTGAGTGAAAGAGCAATGGCAAAGTGGCTGCGGTTACTATTGGCCCGGAAAATCCTCCTGGGAAGCCGGCAGTCTGACGGCCATTCAAGGCAACCAGAGAACCAGCAGGCAGTTCAGGGCAACCCGGGAACCGGGCGGCCTGAGGGAAGTTGATGGTTACCGTATCAGTGAGAAATTTTCTCCAAGGTAAAGCTTCCTTACCTGCTCGTCTTCGGCAAGTTCCTCGGCATTGCCCGATTTTAGGATCTTGCCCTCGAACAAAAGATAGGCCCTGTCGGTAATTGAGAGGGTTTCATGCACATTATGATCGGTAATCAGGATGCCGATATTTTTTTCCTTGAGCTTGCGCACAATTTGCTGGATATCCTCCACTGCAATCGGATCAACTCCTGCAAACGGCTCGTCTAGCAGAATGAAGCTGGGCTTAAGCGCAAGCGACCTTGCAATTTCCGTTCGCCGCCGTTCTCCCCCGGAGAGCTGTATCCCGAGGTTTTTTCGAATATGCTGCAAACCAAACTCCTCAAGCAGAATTTCAGTCCGTTCCTTTTGCTCTTCTTTAGGCAGGTCTGACATTTCAAGTATTGCACTGATATTGTCCTCAACCGACAGTTTGCGGAAAACAGAGGCCTCCTGGGCAAGGTACCCGATCCCTCTTTGAGCTCTTTTATAGACCGGTTCCTTTGTTATATTGGCATCATTCAGGTATATCGAACCTTCGTTGGGGGTAATAAGACCCACGATCATATAAAATGAAGTGGTTTTCCCCGCACCGTTCGGCCCCAGCAGACCTACAATCTCTCCCTGCTCAACTTCTATCGAAACATGATCGACAACCGTTCTCTTCCTGTATCTTTTTACAAGGTTGCTGGTTCTCAGTAGCATTTTGTTATCCATCTGCTGGTTGATTTGTTTTACACGTGATCCCGGGTACCTATGCCCGCTGTCTTGCTTCCATCTGCTCTTTGGTTATTATCCGTTGTGATATCCGGATCCCGACCTCATAAAGGAACATAAGCGGGAAAGCAACAAGTATCTGGCTGAAAATATCAGGAGGTGTAATAATGGCCGACAGTGCCAGAACTATTACAAGTGAGTGCCTGCGATATTTTTTCAGGAATTCGGGGGTTACCAGTCCTATTTTGGTCAAAAAGAAGATAAGCACAGGCAGTTCAAATAAAAGTCCCGCAGCCAGCGCGATGGCGCTTACCGTTTGAATGTAGGACATCAGGTTGATCTGGTTGGTAACCTCGGCACTTACCTGGTAGCTTCCCAGGAAGTGGACCGAGAGCGGGATAATAACATAGTATGCAAAAAGCACACCCATAATAAATAGCATCGAAATATAGAATACTGCACCACGGGCAAATTGCTGCTCCTTCTCATATAATGCCGGGCCAATGAAGCGCCACATTTCAAATATAAGATATGGGAAAGCGGCAATCAGCCCGATGATCATGGACACCATGATATGGGTGGTAAACTGCCCCGCCATATTTATATTGATCAGCTGAAAGGGTTCAATATTTATGCAGAGCGCCTGAATCCCGATCCACGTCCCGAAAGTGCAAAGGGCTCGGTTCGTGAAAAACTCGGGAGTCTTGGGAGCAATAATTATATTTGTGAAGATGAATTCCTTGAATATAAAAGCTATGATCGCGAAGACCACAATAGACATAATAGATCTCATCAGGTGCCACCTTAAAGCTTCAAGGTGATCAAGAAAAGACATTTCATTATTAAGTTTGGTAGCCATAGAATTGTAAATAATTACTGTTTTATACAACGCCTTCTTTCAGAATATCATGAAGGTGGATAATTCCTGCATAAATTCCGTTTTTTAGAATAATCAGCTGGGTGATGTTATTGCTTTTCATTTTATCAAATGCATCAATTGCCATATCATCAAAATCAACTGTTTGTGGATTTCTTGTCATTATATCGCCTGCTGCCAGGGAATTTATTCCCATGTTCTTTTCAAGCATTCTTCGCAGATCACCGTCTGTAATGATTCCTGCAAGTTTCCCGTTACTATCGAGAACCGCAGTTGCTCCCAGCCTTTTGGATGATATTTCAAATATTACCTGGGATATTGTATCAGTCAACGTAACTACGGGTATTTTATTTTCGAGGAAAAAATCCGATACTCTCATATACAGTTTTTTTCCAAGGGACCCTCCCGGATGGAATTTTGCATAGTCCTTTTCGGTAAAGCCCCTGCACTCAAGCAGGCATACTGCCAGTGCGTCTCCCGCAACCATCTGGACCGTGGTACTCGATGTCGGGGCAAGGTTATTCGGGCATGCCTCTTTTTCGACAGGAGTTAAAATAGTAAGATCAGCTTTCCGGGAAAGAAAGGATTTTTTATTTGAAGCCATGGCAATTATGGTATTGCCAAGGTTTTTGATAAGGGGCACAAGAAGCTTAATTTCCGGAGAATTTCCGCTTTTGGAAATAAACAGTACAATATCCTCCTGCTGGATTATCCCAAGATCACCGTGGATGGCATCTGCCGCATGCATAAATATGGAAGGAGTTCCGGTTGAATTGAGTGTGGCAACTATTTTATGCCCTATCAGGGCGCTCTTGCCTATACCGGTAACTATCAGGCGCCCCTTGCAATTTAATACCAGCGACACAGCCCTTGAAAAGTCATCATCAATATACTGGCCCAGTTTTCTGACTGCTGTGGCTTCAGTTTTTATTGTCAGTTTTGCTATTTTTTTTATTGCACTCGAAGAAAGCATTCCGGTATAGTTAATAGGCTAATTCAATCATGGAGATCAGGCGGCTGGTGCATAATCATTTTGCGGTTGTCCTGTGCATACTAATGGTTACGGTATTTGCCGGTTGAAGAACTGGATTTATCCGATGCTTTTTTCCGGGATTTAACAAGCCTTTTTAAAATTTAATATGTTAAAAACATTTAACAAATGTGGTTTATAAAATAAAATGAGTAATTTAGGTTTGCAAAGTTACC
>SLJO01000100.1 GCA_007135095.1 Bacteroidales bacterium
AGTGGCAGATGCATTGATTCACTCCGTTGGGCACACAGTATCTTGCCATCATTTTCTATTATAGCGCAGGTTACAACTGTCATATCTCTTTAAAATATTAAATATATGAATTAAATACTGATGATATAACTGTATTAATTTGATGGTAACCTTAAATTATCTAATCAAGCAGTTAGGCCTGAACTAAGGGAGTCCAAAAATCAAAAAGTTCTGAACGGGCAGATTATTGTGCTCCTCAATAAGTATATAACCTGCCTGGTGCATTTCTTTCTTTATTGTTTCAGCGGATGTCTGGTGTGAATGCAGGGTGAAAAGGTACCATGGCAGATCATCCAATTCAATGATGGCTATTCTGCCATTGCTTTTCAGATACTTTTTCAGGTTACTGAAGTATGTAGTGACATTATCGATATGGTGATAGGTATTGCACAGGAAAATCAAATCCATTTTCTCCGGGAGGGAGGCATCAGTCGTAGTTGCAAGTACCGGAAGTACGTTTTTCCTGCCCAGTCTGTCTGCTCTGCGGTTCAATCTGCTTATTTGGCCGGGGGTAATTTCAACAGGGTATATTAGTCCTTCCGGACCCAATGCTTCAGCTATCCGGAAGGTAAAGTATCCTCTTCCCGCACCAAGATCGGCAACCCTGCTTAGCTTTGCAATTTGAAGTTTTTCTATTACCATGTCAGGCTTCTGCCAGATGGACCTGCATCCGGATGAAAGGGCAACAAGGATGAATAACCAGCTGGCTAAGAATAACTTATTGCAAGTCCGTTTTCCCGGCTCTCCTTCTGACTTTTTTATATTGTTCATGCTTTCCTGTATTTTTGAATTCATCCTCATGGACATTTAATGGCGCGAAACATGATTCACCTGATAATTCCGAAAAATACAAAAACAATGTTAATCACCTCCGGCTAAAGTAACATTTTTTTAACCTGGTCTTTAACGGCTCCATCCAGAAAAACCACACCACGTTGACTGATTTTCTGTAGCCCTTGTACCAGGATATCCAAAACCATATATTTGATGTTTTAACAAGAACCAGCGACAAGGAAAATTAAAGTCTTAAAGCCATTTTTTTTTCCTGAAGTAGAGCAGCATGCCGGCTCCAATAAGCAGCATCACAAATAGCAGGGCAAAATAGGCCCATGGCCATTCAAGTTCAGGCATGTTTTCGAAATTCATTCCGTATATCCCTGCTATAAAGGTCAGAGGAATAAAGATGGTTGCAATAATTGTAAGGACCTTCATTACCTCATTCATCCTGTTGCTGCTGCTGGAGAGGTAAAGCTCAATAAGCCCGGCTGTCATATCTCTGTGTGTTTCCACCGTATCTATAACCTGAATAATATGATCGTACAGGTCACGCAAAAATGGTGCGGTCTTTTTCATAATCAGCGGCGATTCCGAACGTTCCAGTTGCGTAATAACTTCTCTTAGCGGCCAGACTGATTTTCTGAGAAGGAGATTTTCTCTTTTCAGAACATACAATTGTTTCAAGGTTTCCTGATTAGGCCCTTTTAACAGTTTCTCTTCAAATTCCTCCATTTGTTCTCCGAGCATTTCCAGCATCAGGAAATAATTATCCGTAATAACATCAAGTATGGTATAAGCCAGATAATCTGCCCCCTTTGACCTTATCCTGCCTTTACCCTTTCTTAATCTTTCGCGCAGGGGTTCAAAAATATCCTCTTCTTTCTCCTGGAGTGAAATAACATAACTGCGACCTATGATAAGGCTGACCTGTTCAGAGTCGACAATCTTTTTAGTTTCATTATATGAAAGCATTTTTAATACTATGAAGATATAATTATCGAATACCTCGATTTTTGGTCTCTGGTTAGTATTTAATATATCTTCAAGAACGAGTGAGTGTATATCAAAATTTTCTCCCAATTTTGATATTAGTCCGGTATCATGAATACCCTTTATATCAATCCAGGTGGTGGAAGAAGAATCTTTATATGAGAAGGAATCTTCGATGTTTCCGGTCTTCAATTCATTTAAACTAACCGGATCATAGTCGATAATATCCAATCTTACCTTGTCAGCATGTTGCTTGCCTGTAAAAACAAGGCTGCCCGGCGGCAGTCCGACTTTTTTTCTTATTGTCTTCATGTTCAATCTAAAATAAAATTAATGCAATGTACACAAGGTAAGCAGTAATAAAAACTAAACCTTCCCATCTTTCAATCTGCCTTCCCTTTCCGGTAAAAATAAATACAAATAGTAAAAGGCTTGCAAAAACATTAACCAGCAAATCTGTGCTGGTTCCAGGAACCAGGAGAACTGGATTGACAACAGCGCTGATTCCGAGTATCAGGAAAACATTGAAAATATTTGAACCGACAATATTCCCGATGGCAATATCAGTATTCCCTTTTAAGGCTGCCACAATTGATGTGACAAGTTCAGGAAGGGAGGTGCCTGTTGCGACAATTGTCAACCCGATTAATCTTTCCGGAACCCCAATTTCTATTGCGATGTTCACAGAAGATAACACGACAAGCCTTCCTCCTCCAATTAACAATGCAAGCCCTGTTATAATCATTAAAACAGACCTTCTTGTACTTTGCTCCCTTACTTTAATTTCGTCTGTAATGTCCCCTGTTTTCGATAAATGATAATTATAAAAAGCGAAAGCCAGGAACATTACGAGAAGGATATACCCATCTGTTGTGCTAATTAGTGAATAGCCAGCATTATCAACAGGTCCGGAATGTGCCAGAATAAGAACAAGCAACGCAGAAAGAAGACATAATGGTATCTCAATCCATGTAGTAGTGCTCTTTACTGCCAGCGGAAAAATTACTGCCGAAATGCCCATGATGGCAAGTATGTTGAAAATATTACTTCCGACAACATTTCCAATGGCAATCCCGGAATTTCCCTGTATCGATGAAATGATACTTACAACAAGCTCGGGCGAAGATGTCCCGAAAGCAACAATGGTAAGCCCGATAACCAGATTTGGTATGCCAAACTTAGATGCCAATGCTGAAGCATTGTCGACCAGGTAGTTGGCTCCAATAATAAGCAAAATAAAACCTGCTGCCAGAATAATCAGGTCCCACATGATCTGAGAATGTACGATAAGAACATAAAGTAAGGTAATATTACTGAGTATTGCTTAAATTATAAACTTATCTGACTTTTATGAAAATGGTAATCATTTATACTTCATATGAGTTCAGGAAAAAAAGTCAGAAGGGAGTATCACTTGCCCCGGCATTTGAACTCCGCATTTCCTCAAAAAAGGGTGTTCTTTTCTCCTCAACACATTTTGCTGCATAGAGATACATTGAGGCGCTCCATGTCTGCCAGTCCTGTCCCATAGGTCTCCCGTCCTGGGCTTTAATCCATTCATTAAAGCCAAATTCAG
>SLJO01000157.1 GCA_007135095.1 Bacteroidales bacterium
CCTTCAGGATAATTATCATTATATGCTTCCAGATTGGTTATTTCAAGTGAAAGGTTATCAATTTCCCTGTAGGCATGGGAAAGGGTATGGTAGCTTCTTTCAGTGGCAAAATCATTTCTGTGGGCAAGACGAAGATATTCAATTGTCTTGCCGGTATCACCAGTTTCCCAGGCAGATATGCCGGCACTGTAATATGTGTCGCCGCCTACATCATGACCGTGACGGGTTTTTAATTCTATTAATTCCTGGTAATATCCAAGTGCTGCCTCATAATTGTCCTGCCGGTAAGCCTCTTCAGCATCTGTCTGCAGCTCACTTACCTGGCGGCCTGTCCCGCAGCTGGTGAGAAAAATTACAAGAATTATTAATCCGGGGTATTTATAATGTTGCATCGAGTATAGTAACGTTAATTTTTATGATTATTATAAAGTTAACGATTATACTCCATTATTGATTATCCGGATAGTAATAAATTGTGTTATCATAAGATACGGCTGCCTAGTTTCCCAGCATGGGAAACAGCTGCCGTATCTCCCCGGCATCGGGCTGCCTGCCGTATTCGCAAATTTCAAATGATTCGGTGACCCGGACATTTGCTGCTCTTTCCCTGCCGTACCACTTTACAAGGCTTTCGTACTTTGCCCCGGTCAGCGGACTTATACTCATGCCAGCGAGCCATTCAAGCCTTTCACTTTCTGTATCCGGCACCTCATCAAGGGTATTGGCTATCCAAGGCTGCCACTGGAAAAACTGTGTCTCATGAGCCGCCATGCCAAATATCTTTTGCTCATAGGATCCGGTAATATCTATAACAATGTCGGGCTGGAAGGGAAGGGGTTTTTTAAAGTTGTCTTCAAAATAGAGAAAAAGGGGATTTACCTTCAGCGGAGGTTCATCCGGCACTATATTGGGAACGATTACCATGTAAGCAGCATCCTGAAGAAGTATGGCAGAATTTCTCCGGTCGGGATGCAATGCGCTGGTCCTGTGGCCTATTACAATATCGGCATTATATCTGCGGATTATCCTGATTATCTCCTCACGGATTTCCAGGGCGGGCACCAGTTTTCCGTCAGGATTGTCCATGACGATATATTCAACACCAAAGCGCCTGCCAGCCTCCTGTGCTTCCCTGTATCGTTTTTCAGCCAGCTCCCTGCCTCCCAGCGTCTGGTGTCCCGCATCACCGTTGGTGAGAGAGACGAAAACCACGTTATGGCCTTTTTTAAGGAATTCCAGGGCTGTACCACCTGCCTGTTTATCCGGGTCATCGGGATGGGAACCGATAATCACCACATTTATCTTTTCATCTTGAGACAGTGCGATGAAGAAGGGCAAAAAAGAAAGCAGGATTATAAATATCGCCTTGTGCATGGATTATTTTATTTTTATGATTATACCTGATCCGGGCAATTGTATGCAGGGCACCTGTTACCGGCCGGGGCCGGGATTGTTGAAAAATTTCTCCTTATGCTCCTCTGCGTAACGAATAAGCTGGTTTGCAATTTCCGGATATTCCTCAAGTACATTTACTTTTTCATAGGGATCATGAACCATGTCAAAAAGGGCAGTGTCTATGCTTTTCTGGATATATACCCCAGCCTGACCCTCTGTTCCGCCCCTTGCCGGGTATCTGTAATTGTGAGGTAAATGCAGTTTCCATTTACCGTCTGAACTGATTACCCCCTCGAAATTCCTGTTCATGGTAAAGCCATAGTACAGGTGGGGGTTTACCGATCCTTCCCTGCCTGCAATAAGATCCCAGACATTCTTGCCGTCTATTTCATAATCAGGCAGGGGTGCGCCGGTAAGAAATGATATTGAAGGCATAAAATCGATCGAGAAAAATGCATCATGTGAAACCGTGCCGGCTTCAATTTGTCCGGGATATTTAATGATAAGCGGAGAGCGTATTCCCCCGTCAAAAGAGGTGCCTTTTTCTCCCCTGTATGGGGTTTTGCCGGCGTGATTTCCATAGGAAAGCCAGGGGCCGTTATCGGAGGTGAATATTACCATGGTATTCTCATCAACTCCGTTCTCCTTTAATGCGTTCATAATTTCACCCACCGACCAGTCCAGCTCCATAATAACATCACCATAAAGTCCGGTACCTGATTTGCCTGCAAACTTATCACTCACAAATAAGGGGACATGAGGTTGTGGATGGGGAAGATACAGAAAGAAGGGCTCATCCTTATGACGGTTAATAAAATCGACTGATTTTTCTGTGAACCACGTAGTGAAATATGTTTGATGATCAGCAGTTATTGAATCTATGGCTATCTCACCGTTCTCCCAGTATTGCAGGGGGAATTGTCCCCAGTATTCAGGATTCTCAGGGTGGTCGGCCCACATATCGTTAGAGTACATTATCCCTGCAGATTCATCAAATCCTCTTTCAGGGGGACGGGTATCGGGATGGTCGCCGATATGCCATTTTCCGAAGAAAGCGGTCTTATAACCTGTTTCCTGCAGCATCTCTCCCATGGTCATGAACCCGGGATCCAGTCCCCTTTGCCTCGGAGCATGTGCTCCGAACAGCCCAACCCTTTCAGGGTAACATCCTGTCAGAAGTGCAGCTCTTGAAGCGGAGCATACGGCCTGGGGAACATAGAAATTATTGAACATTCTTCCCTCTTCCGCCAGCTGCCTTACGTTGGGTGTGGGGTACCTGGTTTCGGCAAAAGGCTGGAAATCTGACCATCCCGCATCATCAAGAAAAATTAGCACGATGTTGGGCCTTGCCTCTTTTTCCGTGCTGATATGGGAGCAGGCTGCAAACCCGGGTGCCAGCGCCAGGAAAGGAATTGTTTTATAAATAGAAATTTTGATGTCCATTCGTATAAAGTATAGTTAGCAAATTGTTTAACAATGTGTTACTAATTCATGATTCGGATATTTTGCTTTTCAATCCATGGATCACCCGCGCTTTATTGACCTGCGGTCGGTCTCAGGATGGAACCCGCCATGCAATGACCATAATCATGTGTGATATTTAATTCTGCTGAACCGGTATGAGCCTGAAGGAATCTTCAGCAGATTCCCCGTACTTTTCCCGCAGCTCATCGAGCCTGACATGAAGTTCTTCCTGCACCGAAGCATATCCGGGGTCATTGTAAAAATTCTGCATTTCATGCGGGTCAGCAACCAGGTCATACAATTCCCATTCATCAATATCATAATAGAAATGCATAAGCTTATAGCGGTCGGTTGCAATGCCATAATGCCTTTTCACGCTGTGCACTGCAGGATATTCATAATAATGGTAATAATGTGCTGTACGCCAGCCTTCATCGGTTTCCCCCCTGAGCAAGGGAAGCATGCTCCTGCCTTGCATATCTTCAGGATCAGCCAATCCGGCGGCATCCAGGAAAGTCTGTGCAAAATCAAGGTTGGAAACAATATCCGTGTTGACACTCCCCGGTCGTATTTTACCGGGCCATTTGATAACAAGGGGAGTGCGGTAGGATTCCTCATACATGAAACGTTTGTCAAACCACCCGTGCTCACCGAGGTAAAATCCCTGGTCGGATGTATACACTACAATAGTATTCTCATCCATGCCCGACTCCTTAAGGTAGTCGAGGATCCGGCCCACACTTTCATCTACCGACTGGATGGTTGCAAGGTAGTCGTACATGTACCTCTGGTATTTCCACCTTACAAGATCTTTCCCCTGCGGGTCAAGCCTTTCAAATTCCTCCCTTATTGGTTCATACGTCCTGTCCCAAAGCTGCCGTTGCTCCTCATCCATTCTTGCGATGGTTCTCTGGTAAGGTCCGCCCCCGGCACCGGGGCCCCACATTTTCAGGTCTGCATCAAGACGCATGGTATGCTCAATGGTCATGTCCTGCTCTCTTGCAGCAGCTCCCATTCCAGAATAATCATCAAACAAGTTGTGGGGTTCAGGAAATTCCACTCCCTTAAAAAAGTCAAGGTATTTCGGCCCGGGTTCCCATTCCCGGTGGGGGGCTTTATGATGCATCATGACCATAAAGGGTTCCGGGTCATCTTTGCGTTGTTTTAACCATTCGATTGTTTTGTCCGTTATGATATCGCTGACATACCCATGCATGTCATATGTCCCGTCCTTGTTGATAAAGGTGGGGTTGTAATAATGGCCCTGTCCGGGCAGTATATCCCAGTGGTCAAACCCGGTTGGATCAGATCCAAGGTGCCATTTTCCAATCATGGCTGTCTGATATCCCCCCTCCTGAAGCAGCTTGGGGAATGTCTGCTGGCTGCCGTCAAAATTGCCGGAAACATAAACGTTTGCAGCATAGTCATTCATATGGCTGTATTTTCCGGTAAGGATGGCAGCCCGTGAAGGTCCGCAGATTGAGTTGGTTACAAGGCAGCGGTCAAAACGCATGCCTTCGGCGGCAATACGGTCTATATGGGGAGTGGGGGCAACCTCACTCAGTCTTTCATTATATGCGCTTACTGCCTGCCAGGCATGATCGTCCGACATTATGAATATGATGTTGGGAGGGGCGATTTCCTCAGTCTGCAAACCACAGGAGGCCAGTAATCCAAGCGAGCACAGGCCCAGGGATTTTGTTAAGGCTGATTTTTGTTTATTTTTCATGTGTCTACAATAAATTAATAAATTATCAAAGATTTTAAAATGCTTTACAAAATGACATTTCGGTTCGTTATTCATATTCCCACTTGACGATCCAGGGATCGCCGGTTTCTTCCTGAAAGGCTTTTAATTGTTCTTTCAGTTCAGTCAGTATCCCTGCATATTCAGGATTGCCGGCCAGATTTTCAGTTTCCCGGCGATCGTCCGCAATATTGAATAATTCAAAGGCCGGCCTTTGCAAATAATCCGCTACAGGTCGTTTGCCGTAATAAACTTCACCGGATTCCATAATGTGCTTCCAGGTTGCTGAAGACCACAGGTCGCTTGCCTGCGGATACGGCAGCCCGCTTGCCAGGTTCCAGATAAGTTTGTACTGCCTGTTCTCAACAACCCTCATCGGATAATACATGGTTATCTCGTGAAAAGTATGGGAGGCGAAGATATTATCAAACCCCCCTGTTCCCGGTTCTTCAAGCACAGGCAGGAACGATTTGCCGTGAAAGCCCTCAAACCGGGGCAGCCCCGTGCTCACTGCCTCAGTGGCTACCTGCTGCCTGCCCTGAAGTTCTTTGTCCAGCACGCCTGCAAGATCAAGGATAGTTGGTGTCAGGTCGGCCCAGTTAACCATTGCATCTGTAACTTTACCACTGTTGATGCCCCGGGGCATTTTTACCAGCAAGGGAAGCCGTATGGCAGGATCATATACATTTGTCTTTGCGCCGTGAAAGGCTATGCCGTTATCCGACAAGTACATTATTACCGTGTTGTCCCACAGCCCCTCCTCCTTCAGAACGGAAAAAAGTTTTCCGATTCCCTGGTCCATACGGGCGACGGACTGGTAATACTGGGCCAGTTCAGCCCTTGTTGCCGGGGTGTCGGGAAGGTACCATGGAACACCGACATCATCAGGATCAAAAATTACTTCCTGTATTCCGTCATAACCCTGATCCCTGTTACCGAAACGGTCGGGCTTATGGGGATTGTCCTCTACCACCCCGCCGCCCCGGTGGGGGTCGCTGGTGCAAAAGTATAAAAAGAAGGGGCCACCTGTGTCCCTGAGAAAAGACCGGGAGTTGACAGCCATCTCATAGGGGTTCCTTGCATTACCCGCGATTACATTATCAAAAAGATAGACTTCTTCGGGAGCAACGTGAAATTTGCCCGCCCGTGCTGTATTATATCCGTTTTCGGAAAGTATAACCGGAAGGCTCCTGATTGTTTCAAAAGTCTTGAAATGATGGTAGTTATGCTCGTGTCCGTATTGCCCGTTGGCATGATTGTACAATCCCGTAAGGATAACCGACCGGCTTGCACTGCATGAAGCCGAAGTGCAGTATGCATTGGTGAACCGGATCCCTTCACCGGCCAGCATGTCGAGGCTGGGTGTCTTGATATGCTGGTTGCCGTAGCATCCCAGGTCATCCTGGCCGTGGTCGTCGGAAACAATTACTACTATATTTGGTGCAGATGCTTCCTTCGCGGGAAGTCCCGGCGAACAGGCCGCCGCAAAAACAGTAAGCGGCAATGCATGTATTGATTTAATTTTTCGCAGATCCATATACTGTCAAATTTGGTAAGAATCATCTGTGATCCAAATATCTGTCATACAGGTTGTATGACCGCCTTTAATTCTTTCCTGCGGGGAAAACAATCAATGCAGGATAAGCTCTATAACCGGTATTTCAACGCCTGGTTTAATTACCGGCAACCGCAGATTCAGATCATCCTCAGTTGCAATATCACCCTGGCGGTGATGCCCGTAGGGTGCCGTAATAAGAAGTTCTGATGCATCATGAAGAAATTGTGCATATTTTACCTTTCCCCTCATGCCGGGCAGCCTGTAATTGGTTATCGGGTAATCGATCAGGTGAATATACAGCCTGTTGGTTTCAGGGTTGTAAGTTAGAATAGAGCTCTCGGGAGCCTCGAATTCCGCAGGAGCCTGTGTGCACCCGTATATTGACCGGCTGTTGTATTTCATCCATGCCCCCATGTTTTCAAGTGCTTCCTGCGCCCTGTAGTCAATTGACCCCCGGCCGGTGGGTCCGACATTCAGCAGTACATTGCCTCCTTTGCTTACGCTTTCGATCAGCAGGACAAGCAGTTGTTTATTGTCTTTCCAGGTATGCTCATCGCGATGGTATCCCCAGCTGCCGGAAAATGTCTGGCAGGTTTCCCAGGGGATCTTTTCCCCGTTTATTTCAGGCCAGCTTTGTACCTTGAACTGTTCGGGAGTGGTAAAATCCCAGCCATCCCTGTACTCCCTGAGGTCAAGCCTGTCGTTCACCAGTATTTGTGGCTGCAGTTCCCTTACCATTTTCAGTAATTCAACGGAACCCCATTCGTCCCGGCCCTTGCCGAACTCTCCGGGATATGAGTAGTCAAGCCATATGATATCAATCTTCCCGTAATAGGTCAGGAGTTCCCTGACCTGGTTTTTCATATATTCCCTGTAGATGGCCATATCCCTGCCTTTGTTCATCCTCTTGTATTCCTCTTCCGAGGAAGTGCGCTGCGGATGAACCCTGTCTATTGTAAAATGCGGATGGTGCCAGTCGATAAGTGAATAATAGAATCCGATTCCCAGGCCTTCAGCCCTGAAAGCATCAACATAGTCTTTTATCAGGTCTTTTCCGTAGGGTGTGTTCACTGCGTGGTAATCGGTGTACCGGGACTCAAAAAGACAAAACCCGTCATGATGCTTGGCGGTAATCACCACGTATTTCATACCCGCCTCCCTGGCCATTTTTGCCCATTCACGGGGGTTATACAAGTCCGGGTTAAATTCATCAAAATACTTCTGGTAATCTTCGTTTGTCATTCTCTCATATTGCTTGACCCATTCATGCCTGCCGGGCAGGGCGTACAATCCCCAATGGATGAACATACCGAACCGGTCATTGGTCCACCACTGCATCCTTTCCTTCCGCTGCTCATCTGTTTCGTCCCATACTATGTTCTGGGAAAATGATGACCGGCAGGCCAGGGCCAGCAGTATTAAAATTACAACTGTATATTTTTTCATGTGTTTTAATTTTTATTTTCGGATGAAACCCGCATCAGTCTTCGGCAGACAAAATAACATCGGATTCAGGTGTAATCCATAAAATATTGGGAGGATTGGTGTCTTTTCCGCTGTTTCCGAAGGAAATTATTCCAGGGGGCAACAGAAACGATCAATGATTTCTTCATTTAAAAGAGATTTATCCTTTAAATTTACTATTTTTAAAATAATCATAAAGAACATTAATTTTTATGATAAAATCAATCATTTCCGTGGTTTTCGTGGCCGGACATTTTATAATAATGCTGTTGTTCAGTTCATTATCTGCGATAAAATGTATCCGGGCACTCCCAGGACAGCATTGATTAAAAATCTATTATAAAATGGAAAAAGAAATTATCCTTATAACAGGAGCAACTGCAGGCATAGGAGAGGCCACCGCTGTATTGCTTGCTGAAAAGGGCTTCCGGCTTATTCTTACCGGGAGAAGGAATGACAGGCTTGAAAAACTTAAAACCGGACTTGAAAAAATCACCCCTGTTCATACTATTTGTTTTGATATAAGGAACAGGGATGAGGTTTTCAGGGCAATTGATTCGTTGCCGTCAGGGTGGAAGAATATAGGGGTGCTTGTCAACAATGCCGGTTTGGCCGCTGGCCTGGATTTTTTTGACCAGGCCGACATTGATGACTGGGAACAGATGATCGATACCAATCTTAAGGGCTTGCTTTTTATAAGCCGGAAAGTTGCTCCGGGCATGATAGAGAGAGGAGCTGGACATATTATTAATGTCGGCAGCATTGCCGGCAGGGAAATGTATGAAAGGGGAAATGTCTACTCGGCAACAAAGCACGCTGTTGAGGCACTTTCAAGCGGTATGAGGATTGATATGCTCAGGCACGGGATTAAAGTATCGACCGTTTCACCGGGCCTTGTCGAAACGGAGTTTGCCCTGGTCCGTTTCAAGGGTGACACCAGAAAGGCGAAGGAACCTTACAGGGGAATGGTTCCGCTATCGGGAAGGGACGTTGCCGAGGCAATTCTCTTTATGATAACCCGTCCCCCCCATGTTAATGTGCATGACCTTCTTATTATGCCCTCTGCCCAGGCAGGAGCCCTGATAGTTCACAGGGAATAAAATATTTGCAGTGCTCACAGGTCATCATGAAGCTCCAGCCTGAGATTTGGCATTGCCATGTTGGAATGAACCGAAACCGGGCTATCAAGGTGCCAGCTTATCCCCTGACCGGTGGTGCCGGGAAAACTGATATCCTCAAGTTGCATGCGGTATTCTACCTGGGGTATTTTGTGATTGAGTGAAAAGGCCATTTCCCTGTCAAATCTGTTATAGAATTTGACCAGCAACTCATTTTGGCCCTGGCTTAAGGAAAGCCGCAAAATATCTTCCACCTGTTCCTTTTTCATGGGATTGTTATGAACATATATCTCCTGGCCGTTAAGAAAAACCTGCACTCCGTCGGTCCGCACCAGGCTTATCATCAGTTCACTGTCTTTCATGCTTTCTATTACCTGGTATGTATACCAGCAGTGATTGCGCCGCACGGGTCGTTGCAGAATATCACCTGCCCGGGCTGCAGTCCTTTCCCAGCGGGGTCCGTTGGCCGATGGCCAGGGCTTGCCGGTATCTATGTTGTTTTCCATCCCTGTTTTGTGGTCTATGCGTGAGCTGTGCGGACCGTTAATATATAACGCCCCGAATTTGAGGTCAGCAATATTTTCCCTCAGCGTATGCGGCTCACCTCCCCGGAGCCTGACAACCCTGTCGCCGGAAGGGGTTTCAATCCTTAAAGATCGTGAATGCTCAGCATCGCTGTAAAAGATCAGGGGCCGGTAGCTTCCCTGCATTTTGTCAAGTGTCCATGATTCCCTTACCGTACTTCGGAAACTGCTGTAGTAATCAACCCCGGAAAAACTGTAGTGTTTATTGCTGTTATGCCTGTCCAGAAGAACTGGTCCACCGGAAGGGGGTGTTTCTGCGATTACCCGGGGAATTATGTGATAGCCATCTTTAAATTCAAGAACTATAACCTGTATTTCATTATTATTTTGCTGATCCCCAAGGCTGATATTAATTTCATTATCTGAAACAGTATGCTCCAGGTGACTGCCGGTATCATTCAGCAGGCGGCAGGCGGTTGGTGTCCCTTTAACTCCTTTCAGGATGACTTCCCCGTTGCCGGGAGGCGTCAGGATGTGAAGAAAGAGATTGTTGCCCTTTGCTGTGACCTCGCCCCATTTATGTGGTGCGGAAAACACTGGCCGGGTTCCGTAAATAGCTTCGCCGTTTGTTTTAAGCCACCCTCCAATACCAAGCAGCACCTCTTTTTCGAAATCCACAACAGAGCCGTCTCCGCGTGGCCCGATGTTTAGCAGGTAATTACCGCCCCGGCTGACCACCATAATCAGGCTTTCCAGTTTCTCACGGACCTTCCCGGAAGGATCGCCCCGTTCCTGCCATGAACGGTAGCTCCAGGTTTCATCAAACATTGAAGCAGGAGTCTGCCAGGGAGTGTCAAGAGTATAATCAGGATACTCATTATCACCCATCACGGTGAAATCGCCCATATCGTTCCCTAACCTTCCGCTCACCATACAATCCGGCTGCAGGCTGTGCACAAGCTCTTTCAGTTCGCGGCTTTGTTCCGGCTCAAGCGACCCCATGTCAAACCAGAGCTCCGATATGGGGCCGTAGTTTGTAAGTAATTCCCTGACCTGGTTTTTGTTGTATTCATGGTGCCTGGACGGTATAAAATCGGCATTATGACTTGATATTGGATATGCAGGAGGATAATGCCAGTCAATGAGTGAAAAATAAAGACCTAATTTTAGTCCGTGCCTGGCACATGCCTCAGAGAGCTCCCCTATCACATCCCTGCCGTAAGGTGTAGCTTTAACTACATTGTAATCAGTATATTCAGAATCAAACATGCAGAATCCATCATGATGTTTGGAGGTAATGACAACAGATTTCATACCGGCGTTTTTTGCAAGTAACACAACAGAGTCGGGATCCCATTTGACCGGATCAAACCGGTCGGCCACCATGCCGTATACATCGGAATAGATGCCGGCATGAGCCTGGATCTGTTCGGAATAGCCCCTTGTTACGGGTTCCCCGTTCCATACACCCCCGAGTTCTGAATATATGCCCCAGTGAATGAACATTGAAAACTTGTTATCGAACCATTCCTCCTGCGAGCCGGTAAGGCCCGGTGGGGTTTCCGGATCCGGTGCATGGCAGAGAGTCAGGCTAAATGCAACCAGAAGAAATAATAAACTTTTATGGTAACCCATCAGGCAATTATTTTTACTAAAACGGCATGTTTTGTTTTTTTGCATAAAATTTTGATGAAAAAATTAATTTCCCCGGTGGCCAAAGAACAAAAGCCGGGATTATCTGTTATTCTTTGAAAGCAATTATGTTTAATTAATTTTAGAAATAATTTAACATGTCAAAACATAAAGTAAAAATACAAACTGTAGAAAAAGTAACACATGATACAATCTGCATTACCACCGAAAAACCCGAAAATTACAATTTTAAACCCGGACAGGCAACTCTGATTGCACTCGACAGGGATGGATGGAGGGATAAAAAAAGGCCGTTTACATTTACCTCCCTGCCGGAGGACAATTATGTCGAGTTTATAATAAAGACTTATCCCGAGCATGATGGTACCACAGATAAGTTACTTGACGTTAAACCCGGAGAGAAGCTTCTTCTTTTTGATATATTCGGGACCATCATTTATAAGGGTGAAGGCGTTTTTATTGCAGGCGGTGCCGGTGTTACGCCATTTATTTCCATACTCAGGGATCTTCATAAGAAGAGTCAGACCGGCAGTAACATGCTGATATTTGGAAACAAGACAAGGGGAGATATTATTTTGAAGCAGGATTTCGAAACTATGCTGGGAAACAATTTTATCAATATCCTTTCGGAAGAAAAAACTCCTGAATATCCTCATGGCTTTATTACAAGGGAGTTTCTCAAAGCCAGCATCAGCGATTTTAATAAATATTTTTATATATGCGGCCCTCCCGCTATGATCAAAAAGCTGCAGGAAGACCTTACAGCGCTGGGGGTGGATAAGGGATCAATTGTCAGGGAGATGTTCTGATTACCGGTTAAAAGCAAGAGTGCCGTGGAATGCCGGTTTTATCCCGGGGGAGGTTCCCCGGTTATTTATGAAAAAACCGCGGATGCAGTTTTAAAATAAAAACAATCTTAATCCATAAAGAAATGAAGAAATTTTATTTCGAGAAAAAATTGAATAGCGGGTTTGACGAGGCTGTTGAAAAAATTACAGCAGAATTGGGCAAGCAGGGGTTCGGTATTCTTTCGGAGATTAATATGCATGAGAAGTTCAGGGAAAAGCTGGGCAAGGAATTTCGCAAATACCGTATTCTTGGTGCCTGTAACCCCGCATTTGCCTATAAGGCTGTCCAGATTGAAGACAAAATCGGAACCTTGCTGCCCTGCAGCGTCATTATTCAGGAAATCTCGCCGGAAGTAACCGAGGTAGCTGCGGTTGATCCCTATGCATCAATGGAGGCGATAGCCAGCGACGAGCTCCTCGAATTAGCCTCAGAAGCCGGCAAAATGCTTGAAAAGGCCATCGATAACCTTGCATAGGGAAGAAAACTTTCCTGGCTGAAACTGTCTAGAATCAATGCCGACGATATAAAAAAAAGGTTGTCATGCCGGGTAAGGCAGTGATAAGCGGAGAATATTCAGGCCAGGAATATTGCTCTCAGGAGCTCTTTTTCCCGGCTTTAACTATATTCTCGATTCCCTGTGCCACCGCATCGGGGTTGAATGAAATGCTGTCAATTCCCTGTTCCACCAGAAATGTGGCAAATTCGGGAAAATCACTGGGAGCCTGTCCGCACAATCCGATTTTCCTGTTTTTTTTGTGTGCTTTCCCGATCGCCAGGCTTATCATTCTTTTAACCGATTCATCTTTTTCATCAAACAGGCCCGACACGATATCAGAGTCCCTGTCAATGCCAAGGGTCAGCTGTGTGAGGTCATTGGAGCCGATGGAAAAGCCATCGAATATTTCGGCGAAATCCTCACCCAGTATTACATTGCTTGGAATCTCAGTCATTACATATATTTCCAGGTCCTTTTCTCCCCGCTTCAGCCCGTTTTTGGCCATAACTGCCTGTACTTTTTTACCTTCTTCCACCGTGCGGCA
>SLJO01000230.1 GCA_007135095.1 Bacteroidales bacterium
GACTAAACCAACTGGTTAATGAAATGAAATCGGTCGATTCTTCAGTGGAATACGTCTTTGTCCTTGACAGGAATATGGAGGTCAGGGCGCATACATTTTCACCATTCGTCCCTGCGGAATTGATAAATATCCAGGAAATGCCCGTCAGTAGTGAAATCAGCACTATCTATTTCAGATTCCCGGGCAACAATGAACTTATCCGCGACATTGCTGTACCACTGCTGGACGGAAGAGCCGGGTATGCAAGAATCGGGTTTACTGAGGTGCATATAGGTCAAGCAATTAACAGGGCAGTCTCAATATTGATCTGGATGGTTATAGTTTTTTTTATTGCAGGGATTGCAATGACACTGATCTTTTCATATATGCTTACTCACCCGATAAAGTCCATAAGCCAGATTGCAGAAAACATTGACCTTGACACCATACAGCATAAAAAAGTAGAATTTGCCCGGCGCTATCCCGGCGCTTTTGAAAAGCCGATGTCGCATCTTCCCGCAGATGAGCTGGATATCCTGGTGGATAAATTCAATGAAATGGTTGACAGACTGCAGAAAGCTTACGGGGAACTGGAATCAGCCCAGAAAACACTTATCCAGTCTGAAAAAATGGCATCAATAGGATCACTGGCTGCCGGTGTGGCCCATGAGGTAAACAATCCGCTTGCCGGAATGATGCATTGCATTGAAAGAATATCTAAAAATCCTGAAAACTGTGCTGAAATTGTCAAATATTCGGGTTTAATGCAGGAAGCTACATTAAAGATTGATAAAGTCATGAAAGGGCTGTTGAGCTTTGCACGGCAGCCGGAACAGAAATTTGAATCAACATCCCTGAAAGAAATGATTGAAAGTGCGTTATTGCTGGCATCCCATAAACTGAAGAAATACAATATTGCGATCAGGCAGGATCACCAGGATCCCGATGTGAAGATAAGGGTTAATAAAAACAGGATTGAGCAGGTTTTCCTGAATCTTATTTTAAACAGTGCCGATGCAATCGCTGAAAAACAAACCCGTTTCAAGAAGTTTGCCGGGCAAATCAAAATCATCACATATTTTAAAGACAAGCACCTTATATTTATTATAGAGGATAACGGAGCCGGCATTTCCCCGGAGAAAATCAATATGATAACAGATCCCTTTTTCACGACTAAAGCCAAGGGAGAAGGCACCGGACTTGGTCTTTCCATTAGTATGGGAATAATTAAGGAGCACGGTGGTGACATGGAAATCGAAAGTATTTACAGGGAAGGGACCAGCGTTAAACTGAGTATACCGGAAACGGTAAAATAATGATAAGAATAACAATAGTCCCCCCTTGCAGCCGCAGTAACTACTAATAATATTACTTTATTTTATTGAATATGAAGATTTTTCTGGTAGATGATGAAAGAATACTAAGGGTGAGCCTGGCAGATGAAATAAGAGATGCCGGCCATACAGTTTTCGAGTTTGCCGGAGCATCAGGTGTTTTGCAAAACCTCTCAAAAGAGAACCCTGAGATGGTAATTACCGATATAAGAATGCCTGGTATGGACGGCCTGGAACTGCTCGAGAAAATCCGTCAGGTATCGCCGGGCGTAACCGTAGTAGTAATGACAGCCTGGGCATCGGTTGATACAGCCATCCGTGCCCTTAAGCTCGGAGCGTACGATTATCTTTCCAAACCATTCCGCAGCGAGGAAGTACTTCACCTGATCAACAGGGTTAGCGAACTGAGGAATATAAGACAGGATAACCAGCGTCTGCAAAATCAGGTAAGTCACCAGTACAATTTTTCGTCCTTCACGGGAGAAAGCCCGGTGGTGCATCAGATGTTCGAACTGGTGAAATCCGTGGCAGACTCGGAAGCCTCGGTCCTAATAACCGGTGAAACAGGGACCGGGAAAGAATTGATGGCCAATATAATCCATTACAACAGTAACCGGAAGAACAAGGCCTTCATTAAAGTAAGCTGTGCTATTCTTGCAAGGGAAGTATTTGAGAGCGAGCTGTTCGGACATGTTAAAGGAGCCTTTACAGGAGCCGAAAAAGAGAGAAAAGGAAGATTTGAACTGGCAGACACCGGCAGCATATACCTGGATGATGTTGATGATATTCCTCTCGAGCTGCAGGTTAAGCTCCTCAGGGTACTTCAGGAGCAGGAAATCGAGCCTGTCGGAAGTTCAGCACCGATAAAGGTTGATACCAGGCTGATCTGCTCGACAAAGTATGATCTTAAACAGCTGATTGCCGAAGGCAGGTTCCGGGATGACCTTTTTTACAGGCTGAATGTAATTCCCTTGCATATACCAGCCCTGAGAGAGCGGCCGGAGGACATACCGCTGCTGCTTGAAAGATTTGTCAACGAATTTTCCGGCGCCAAACCCCTTAAATTTGACCCTTCGGTAATTTCCATTCTCATGGAATACAACTGGCCAGGGAACGTCAGGGAGTTAAGAAACCTTGCTGAAAGGCTTTCTCTTACCTTTCCCGGCAAGCTTATCTGCCCGGAACATATTCCTGCCGAATTCCTGCTTCCTTCCGAACCTGATGGTAAAACCCCGCCTTCATGGGACATTGAAAATATATTGACCAAAACTGAAGCCAACCTTATAAAAGCGGCCCTCACCCGCACAGGCGGCAATAAGACACAAGCTGCCAGCCTGCTCAGGTTACCTCTTTCCACTTTCAGAACCAAGGCTGAAAAACACGGGCTATATTAGTAACCAAAAACCTGTCCTGCATCAGTCAGGCCCGGTTTACCTTCAACCGCTACCTGCGTAATTCCGTTATTGCCTGCGGAAATCCGCAGGTTTTTTAATGCCGCGCAGGTGTGCGGGAAAATCTTGCTTCTTAGGACAAAGGGTTAAATGTCCTGATATCCAGGAACATGAATTCGATCAGGCATGCAGTCAGAAAACCTGAACCTCCTCTGGCATATCTATTGCTTAACACGACGCGAAACTTTGACGGGTTCAGCATACGGTTATATTGCTGATATTATTAATTCACAAAACATAAAAACAATGTTAAAAAAAAGTATCATTTCAACAATTATTGTTTCAAGCTTTTTCCTGTTCAGTCAGGCAACCCTGGCGCAGAAACAGACATACAAGCCTGCCGGAAGCTCATTTGTAACAGTGACAGGTACCTCGACCATTCATGACTGGGAAATGAGATCGGAGGATGTGGCCGGGGAGGCTGTTTTTAATACAAGTGACACTGGAAGTCCGCAATCTCTGGAATCAGTTATGTTCCGGTTGAATAAAACCACATTAAAAAGTGACAAATCAGGACTTGACAAGCGGGCTTACGAGGCATTGAATTCAAAACGCCACCCTGAAATTATTTTTCGCACCAACGGAAGCAATAATATTCGGAA
>SLJO01000274.1 GCA_007135095.1 Bacteroidales bacterium
TAAAATAAAAATAAAATGGCAAGATTTAGCAGAATACAAGTAGTTTTAAAAATGGCAGAAATCGGAATGATACCGGTATTCTTTCATAAGGATGTTGAAACCTGTAAAAAGGTAATAGAAGCTTGTTACAAGGGAGGCGTAAAAATATTCGAATTTACAAACAGGGGCAGTTACGCTCATGTAATATTTGAGCAAATCTCTAAATGGGCTACTGATGAATTTCCTGATCTGATTATGGGAACCGGATCGGTTATAGACGCGCCAACCGCTGCAATATATGCACAGCTTGACTCCAATTTCATTGTTTCACCTCTGCTGGATGAGGAGATGGGAATACTTCTCAACAGGAGAAAAATTTTATGGTCACCCGGATGCGGTTCCGTTTCTGAAATATCAAAAGCCGAAGCACTGGGTGCTGAAATCGTTAAAATTTTCCCTGGTTCTCAGGTTGGCGGACCAAAGTTTGTAGCCGCTGTGAAAGGCCCTATGCCATGGACTCATATTATGCCAACCGGAGGTGTTGAGCCCACGGAAGCCAACCTTACAGAGTGGTTCAAAGCCGGGGCGATCTGTTGTGGGATGGGATCTAAATTATTAAGATCGGACCTTATTAAAAGTAAAGATTTCAAGAAGCTTGAAGAAGTTGTGCGTGATGCCTTCACGCTGGCTCAGAGACTGAGGAAAGAGTATCCGGTCAGGGTATAACCTCAACAGGCAAAGTTTACCATTAAAAATCCATTGCAGAATGAACGCCGCGGGGAACAACCCCGTTGCCGGACAACAGGATAATATAAACCTGCAATCCTGCTATAGTCGGCAGTTTAGAAAAGACTGATCCCTGCTCCCGGATATGGAATCAGTGGTAAAAAGGTATGCCCTTATCGTAAAACCTTTTTTTCCACCGTTATATCGGATATTAATGTACAATCAGGGCCAGACTGCAATAATCATCAGGTAGAATAACCAAAAAAGTTAAAAAAACCTTAAAACGGACCGGCATATTGGTATAATTTGAAATTGTCTGTCTATATTGCGAACTTGAAAAATTTAAAAAAAATACATTATCATGAGAAAAGTTTTAATAAAGTTATCCACAGGGTTAAGCGCGGTTTCAATAGTTTTCATGGCCCTTATGTTTAGCTCCTATAGTTGCCAGACAGCAGATAGAGAGATATATATGTATGTGGGGGGTTATGCATCTGAAGATAATCCAAGTTTATATGTGTATTCATATGATGAGGAAAACCTCCAGCTGGAAGAAATTCAGCAGTTGACAGGAGTTCCCAATCCTAGTTTCCTTGCTTTTCACCCCTCGGGGAACTTTCTTTATGCTGTTAATGAGATAGGCAATTACATGGGTAACAGGGAAGGATCGGTTACCTCTTTTCGTATAGATCCGGAAACAGCCGAGCTGGAGTATTTAAATACACAATCATCCCAGGGCCCGGGTCCCTGTTTTGTGTCCATACTTGCTGACGGCAGCCATGCACTTGTTGCAAATTATTCAGGGGGCAACATTGCTGCCCTGCCAATTGATTCGGATGGAAGGCTTAAGGAAGCCACCGCTTTTTTTCAGCATGAAGGAAGTGGCTTTGATGAAAGAAGGCAAAGGCGCCCACTGGCACATTCTATTTATCCTTCAGTTGACGGCTCGTATGTATTTTCAGCCAATTTGGGAACAGACAAGGTAATGATCTACACCACAGGCCAAGATGAGGTGCTTGCCGAGAATACTGCATCACCGTATGCTGCGACTGCACCGGGAGCAGGTCCGCGCCACCTTGCCCTTCATCCTGACGGGAGATGGATATATGTAGTAAATGAGTTGAATTCTACTGTTACAAGGCTGGATTTTGATAAAAGCAGTGGCGTGGTTTCCGTAATGGAATCAGTTTCTTCCCTGCCGGAAGGCTGGGAAGGGGATAATTTCCCCGGTGATATTCATTTGCACCCATCGGGAAAATTCCTTTATGCTTCCAACAGGGGACATAACAGCATAGCAATATTCAGAATTGAAAATGATGGCAGGGCCACATTTTTGGGCACTGAATCCGTAAGAGGAGAATGGCCAAGAAATTTCAGCCTTGATCCTGACGGCAAAAGATTATTCGTTGCAAACCAGCGTACGGGAAACATTACAATATTTGACATTGATCAAAACACCGGAACCTTAAGCTTCACGGGTAAAGAGCTGAAAGTTGACCAGCCTGCCTGCATTAAATTCCTGGTCAGATAAGGTTTAGTTTTTTTCTTTTCACTGACCGTAAAACTTTGTTATCGGACAGTAAGAGCAGGATTAACCAGCTCTTACTGTCCGGTTTTCATTTAGCTGTGCTTTTTTCTGTATAGGAGCCGGACCTGGAATAAACCCCACCTTTTCCTGAATGTCTTATGCGACGAAGTGAGCAAGTTAAATCATAACGTCTTATCTGTAACAGGCTATTGGGGTATAATTATAATGTCAATAACCACGGAGCGCAGTTTTAGCCCACAGGTTGCTGTGCGATAGCTTCATGGCTTGCTCCAGGTCCTCGGTTGCCCTGCCGGTCAGTCCGCTGCCTTTATATCCCAGCCCCCTTATAGTATAGTATCGTGAAATCCGGGTATTTTCAGCTTCCCGCTCTCCGAAGATGATGCCGGCTTCATAGGCAGGTTCTCCCCGGAGCTGATGGTTTGCATATTCAATCATTGATTCAAACACATTCTTTGCTTTTTGGACTTCACCTAATTTTGTATAGCTCAGGCCTTTATAATAAGTCATTATATCTGCAGTCCTCCCTGGCTGTTGCCTGACTGACAGCTTAAAAAAGGCGTTTGCCTCCGAACCGTTGCCAAGGGCTTCATGGGTTAAACCGATGTAATAATTCACCTGTGTATCCCTGTTGCCGGAACGGGCACTGCCCGCTTCCTCCTCCGGAACCCGGGCTTCAAGGAAATAATCAAGCGCTTTTTCAAAATTATTTTCTTTAAGATATTTTTTGCCCAGCATTATTTGGGCGTCTATAATTATATCCCTGACCCTGGAGGATCCCTCACGATAAGCAAACTCGACCCCCTCTAAAAATTCAACAGCCTGATCAGGACGGCCAGCGAGGGTAAGGACCTCAATCTGCCGCATGAAAGCATCATCACGGTTTTTTACTACCTCATTATTCCCGGTGAATAGCTTTAGTCTTGTTTCAATGGGGGCATTACTCATCTCATACAGTGCATCTAATTCGGCGTAGTAGATCGCTTCGGTGTTATCAAGGGAGATTGCTTTTTCGTAATATTGTATCGCTTTGTGGCCGTCGCCATAATGGCGGTAATACCCCCACCCGAGATTTCTGCAGGCTATTGCCAGGGTTGGATCGAGTTTTACA
>SLJO01000217.1 GCA_007135095.1 Bacteroidales bacterium
TAAATTTTAATAAATTCCCGAAGGGTGGCAATAACGCTTATCTTCTCCAGGAGATTTTTTAAATAAATTAAATAAACTCCGCCCCGGAAAACGTTTTTATCGGGGACTAGAAAATCAGCCTTAATGAGGCTGCTGCCGTCATAAATATGACCAGCCACCTGAAAGGCTTCTCGGGTATGATCCGCACCAGGCTGATGCCCAGGAATCCCCCCAGGAGTATAACGGGCCACATCACCAGGTTAAGGGTAATGGAATCGACGGAAATGGTTTCCCATATGAAAATATGAAAGGGGATCTTAAAAACGTTGATGATCAGAAAAAACCATGCACCCGTGCCAATGAGCACATTCTTGGGAAGCTGCATGGCCAGCAGGTACAGGCTCATAATTGGTCCGGCAGCGTTTCCAATCATGGTGCTGAAACCTCCAGTGACACCAAATAAACTCCCCGCTGCCCAGCTGCCTGTCAGCGGATCTGCATTTTTCATCCTCTCCCGCCATACCATCACGGGAAGTCCGCCAAGAATGAAAACTGCCATAATGATCTTAAAGGTACTGTCATCGATAACCCCTCCCACCCAAACAGCAATGAATATGCCCAGCACGGTAAAGGGAAAAAGCTTCCATAGATGCTGCCAGCTTGCATGGCGATGGTAATAGACTACCGCAAATATATCGGCCATCACAAGCATGGGAAGCAGCAACCCGGCAGAATCCCTGCCTCCGAATGCTACTGCAAGGATGGGCGGCACGAGGGTGCCAAGCCCGTAAACGCCGGTTTTGGCCATGCCGATAAACAATGCGCTCATTACAAGTATGGCCCAGTGGCTGTAAGAAACAGATCCTGCAAGCTCTGACAACATAGGGGGATTATTATAAAATTCCCGCAAAGCTACACAAGATTAAGGAAAACCAAATGGCTGCCCCGGGGGAAATCTGCATAACTGCCATGCCCCCGGTCAGAAGGAATGCTGATGCACCATTTTAATCGATGGCATGGCTATTAATGGCGGCGGTTTCTCGTTTGCTGTAAATATACCATCCATATTCCAGCGCCCCGATAAACAGAAGGGCATAGCCCAGCAGCTCTGTTCCCTCCTCGGCGGCATTCTTTACCCAGCGGGTGGGGCCAAAGAGCTCCTCGACTTCAAGGATGTTGCGCCATACAGTGCCCCGTCCGAAAAGCCGGGAAAATACTATTACCGTGATGAAACCGGAAAGAGTCACGCCGAAGGCTGGCAGCCCCAGGAAATCATAGAAGGGCCTTACAAGGGTCTGCCGGTTCCGGTATACGTAGATTACAGTCAGTATAAGTGCCAGCAGCACAAACAGCTGCCATGCACCCTTGAACCAGGTGTGAAAATAATTGTTGAATTCACGTATGAAGGCCATAAACGCTATTCCCGAGAGCATGCCGGTAAATCCTGTTATGCTGCGGTCGTACCTGCCCAGCGTAAAATAAAGGATTGAACTCAGAAGAATGAATATCTCCTGGCTCCATTCGGTGAAGGAATTTTCACCAAATTTGCCGGTATCGGTAAGTGTGACTGAATCCAGATATATCAGATGGCCGATGCCGAAAAGTATGGCCGAATAGAAAATCACCCTGAATATGGCCTGGGCTATAGGTATCAAATATTGCCTGTTTGCCTGCATAGCTTTTTTATTTTATATGTAGAACAATAGTGTAATGATCAGTTTAAATTACAGCCGGAATATCAAATGTGATCCTGTATTTCCTGATTTCCCGTGCCAGCGCCCTGGCATTGCCCGCGTGGTGGTCGAGTCTCTGCCAGAATTCCGCCGAGTGGTTTTTATGCACCGTATGCACCAGCTCATGGAGTATTACGTAATCTGTCAGGTGCGCGGGCAGGTGCATCAGGAATATGCTCAGGTTAATGTTGTTTATCCCCGAGCAGCTGCCCCAGCGGGTGCGGCTGCGCCGTATGGTGACCCGGCGGTAACTGAACCCGTGCTCGGCGGCCAGTTCGGCGGTCCGTTGGGGAAGGTACGCCAGTGCCTTGCCCCTGAGTGCTTCTTCAGCTGCTTTCCTTTCCTCTTCCCTTCCGGGATTTAACCGTTCCTTCTCGTAACTGACAGCCTGGCTGACCTTTTCCCTGACCCAGTCTGTGTGCTGCAGCAAAAAGGCTTCAGCATCACGGTATGCTGCATGCCGGGGCAGGGTTATCCTCACCCCCCGCCAGGGCTTTACTGTTAATGTAAACCTGCGGGCCCTCTGGCTTTTTATAAAGGACACTTCCCCGATAAGGGGGTATGATTTGATCTTTTTGCTCATTTTATCGTGCAATGTAAAAGTGTAAAAAAACCATAAATTATCCTTTTGGCAAAAAAAATATACCATACCCATTAAAATTCTGTTTATTAATTATCTTTGGTACTATTTTTTAACGACAAGTTTTTTATTCTAAACACTCATCCACCATGTCCGGCAAGAGTCTACTGATAAATTTTTTTCTGATCGCCGCTTTAATCTACGGCCCGCTGGCAGAGGCCGGAGCTCAGGAGGTTTGGTCACTTGAGCGTTCCATAAATTACGCCCTTGAAAACAATATCATGATAAGGCAACAGGAGTTGAGCACGCAGGTCAACGAGAACCTGCTGCAGCAGTCGCGGATGAACCGGCTCCCATCGCTTAATGCCAATACCCAGCACGGTCTTAATTACGGCCGTACGCTGGATTTTATGACCAACACCTATATTGACCGTAACACGTATTCGTTCAGCTATAACGCCGGCGCACAGCTTACCCTGTTCAACGGCTTCCAGATCACCAACGCCATCAGGCAGGATGACCTTAACCTGATGGCCAGCCTGGCTGATCTGGACAGGCTGAAAAATGATATCTCGCTGAATATAGCGTCCGCCTACCTGCAGATATTATTCAGCATGGAGCTGCTCAGCATTGCAGAAAACCAGCTGGACATTACCCGGCAGCAGGTGGAGCGCACCAGGAGGCTGGTCGAGGCCGGCAGTCTCCCCCAGGGCAACCTCCTGGAGATAAAGGCGCAGGAGGCAGCAGACAATCTCAGGGTGGTGAATTCCAACAACCAGCTTACCCTGTCTTACCTGACCCTCACCCAGCTGCTGGAGCTGCCGGTGGCAGCGGAGGATTTTGCCATTGAGGTGCCCGATTTTGAGGATGTGCCGGTACTCGCTCCCCGTTACGGGGTTGAGCCGGTATATGAAACCGCTGTGGAGATCCAGCCACAGATAAAAAGTTCGGAATTCCAGCTTGCCGCATCGGAAGCGGGACTGGACATAGCAACGGGCAGACGCAGCCCGCGGCTTTATATGGGGGCCAGCTATGGCTCCGGCTACCAGCAATTGATATCAGAGCATGAAACCTTTGAAGCCCCCCCGTTCCGCGACCAGATAAAAAATAACCAGAGCACCACATTCTCCATGGGCCTGGCAATCCCGATATTCAACGCCGGACAGGTGAACACGGCCATTGCCAATGCAAGGATCGGCGTTCTGAACGCCGAATACAACATGCAGCGCACCAAAAATCAGCTGTACCAGGAAATCCAGCAGGCATATGCTGATGCTGTCGCTGCCCATGAAAACTATATGGCGACCGGTGTGGCCCTGGAGTCGATTGAAGAATCTTTCAGGCATACAGAACAGCGTTTCGAGGTGGGCATGGTAACAACCGTTGAGTTTAACCAGGCCCTGAACCAGCTTACCACTACACGCTCGGAACTGCTCAGGGCAAAATACGAATATATCTTCATGTCCAGCGTTCTTGATTTTTACATGGGCGAGGACATAAGGCTTTAACGCAGGGGAAATTTTATGAATGTTTAAAAAAAATGAACTCAAAAAAAACAATGAAATATCTCCTTATAGCCGCGGGTGTTCTCATCGTACTGGCTATAATCGGAAAAAGTGCCGGATGGTTCGGTAAAGAGCTGGAAACTGATGTTACCACCGAGAAGGCGGGGCGCCGGACAATAGTGGAAACCATCACTGCCAACGGCAAGATCAGGCCCCGGACAGAAGTAAAAATCAGTCCCGACGTGCCGGGCGAGATAGTGGAGCTGCATGTTGCAGAGGGAGACCGGGTAGAGCGGGGACGTCTTTTGCTAAAGATCAGGCCCGACACCTATATATCAATGCGTGAAAGGGCTGAAGCAGCGGTCAATTCCGCGAAGGCGCAACTGGCAAATTCCAAGGCGCGCCTGGCACAGGCCGAGGCGCAGCTTGAACAGGCCGAAAGGAACTACCGCCGCAGCAAAAGTCTTTACGAACAACAGACAATATCCGAGTCCGATTACGAGACGGCAGGCTCAAATTACAGGGTTGCACAGGCGGATGCCGAGGCAGCCCGGCAAACGGTACAGTCGGCCGAGTTCTCCATAAAATCAGCCATTGCCTCCCTGGACGAGGCAGAGGAAAACCTTAGCCGCACGACTATTTTCGCCCCCATGAACGGGACGGTATCCAGGCTGAATGTTGAGCAGGGTGAAAGGGTGGTGGGTACAGCCCAGATGCCCGGCACTGAAATGATGACTATTGCAAACCTGAACATTATGGAGGTGATCGTCGAGGTTAACGAAAATGATATCGTAAGGGTCAACCATGGCGATACGGCCATAATAAATGTGGATGCCTACCTGGGACAGGACTTCAGGGGGGTGGTTACCGAGATTGCCAATTCTGCCAATGTGTCAAATATGGGAGCTGACCAGATAACCAATTTCGATGTAAAGATCCTTATCCTGCAGGAATCCTACCAGCACCTTATGCCGGCTAACCCTGCCGGGCGCTTCCCGTTTTTGCCCGGCATGTCGGCCACCGTTGATATCCGCACCAACACCAGGTCAGACATCCTGGCCGTGCCGATACAGGCAGTAACTACCCGTGCCGATTCGCTCCTTATGGCTGTTGTGGGCAACGGTGAGCCGGGAGAAAGTGGCTCAGGGGTTTCAGCAGGGATTTCCGGCACCTCAAGAGGGGTGACCGAGTTGGTTTTTGTGCTCACTGACGATAATACCGTGGAGATGAGAAAAGTAAAGACCGGCATCCAGGATAACAATTACATAGAGATAACCGGCGGACTGGAGGAGGGTGATGTGGTAGTTTCGGCACCCTACAGCGCAATCACCCGCACCCTGGAGCAGGGTTCAAGGGTAAGGGTGGTGGACCGGCAGGAACTGTTCAACTGACCCGGGCCATACCTTCGCTTGCAGGCATCATATACCGGTCACATAAATTTGTGACCGGCATTTTTTTGGCAGATGCCCTTTGGTTTTTTTATGTAAACAATTCATAACATTGCCATATCTTTTATAATACATGGTTGAAAATTTCGTTCGATATTAATTAATGTAATGACTGATCCTATTCTCAATATTGAAACATCGACCGGGGTATGCTCGGTAAGCATCTCCTCGGGCAGCGAGACCATTGCTCTCAGGGAAAGCATGACAGGGCGGTCTCATGCCGCCATGGTAACGGTTTTCATTGACGAGGTGATGAAGGAGGCAGGACTGGATTTCAGTATGCTCTCGGGGGTTGCGGTAAGCAGGGGCCCGGGATCATATACCGGTCTTCGCATCGGTGTGTCGGTGGCCAAGGGACTGTGCTACGGCGCCGGGCTGCCGCTTATTGCCGTTAATACCCTGGCGGTAATGGCCCTGATGGTGATCAGCTCCCCCCATGCGCCCACTGACGGTCATACCGTACTGTGCCCGATGATCGATGCGCGGCGCATGGAAGTGTACATGGCACTATTTGATGAAAAGGGAAGGCAAACCGGTGATATAACAGCCGATATAATAACAGGCGATACTTTCAGGGAATTGCTTGATGAAAAAAAGATGCTGATTTTCGGCGACGGAGCCGGAAAATTCAAAGATGTAATAACCCATGGGAATGCCCTGTTCATTCCCGGGATTTATCCATCAGCCAGGTTGATGGCAGGGCTGTCTTTCAAAGCTTTAAGAGAAGGGATATTTGAAGATACTGCATATTTCAATCCCTTTTACCTGAAGGATTTTCTGGCCACAACCCCAAAAAACAAAATGTTTTAAACCGCAGGCATGGTTTTTGCCATGTTCCTGTTAAATCTTACACAGAGTACATAAATGCAGATAAGGATCATAATAATATTGCTGGCTTTTCTTTTTTCCTCTCCGGGAGGCATAGGGCAGGCAGCCGGCAGTGAAACGGTATACAGCCAGAGCGAAAGTCTCAAGTACCAGATGTATTACGGACTGATTAATGCCGGGGAGGTGACCATGACAATAGAGCCTTCCAGGTTTATGGGCCAAAAGGTCCTTCATGCAGTGGCCACCGGGTATACAACAGGGCTGGCCGACAGGCTGTTTAAAATATATGATGTTTATGAAAGCTATATGAATCCGATGACTGGCCTGCCCGTCAAGGCCATTCGCAATATCAGGGAAAGCAATTACCGCTATTACAACGAGGTGCTGTACAACCGTGACAGCAACCTCGTTGAGAGCCAGCTATCCGGTATTCATGAGGTTCCCCCGGGCATTATGGATATGGTATCGGTAATTTACAAGCTTCGCGACACAATCAACACTGCCGACCTGCGGCCCGGTGATACTTTTGAGATGAACACTTTCTTCAGTGACAAGGTGTACCCTGTTGTGATAAGGTACAGGGGCACCGAAACCATCCGCACGCGCAAGGGCAGGTTCCATGCCCTGAAGTTTTCCCCTGTTTCCGAGCCAGGCAGGGTGTTTAAGTCCGAAGACGATATAACCATCTGGCTTTCCAATGACAGGAACCTGGTACCCCTGAGGGTGAGCCTTAATATGCTGCTGGGCTCAATAAGGGTAGACCTCATTGAGGCCGACGGACTGCGCCATGAACTGCTGGATCTAAGGTAGCAGCGGCGGGGAATCAATTAGCGCCGGTCCGTATTTTTCTTTCCTGAAGGTCATATACCACGATAACTGGTAAAGATCTGAACCTGAGTTTCCCATATTTTCTCTTTCAAATGCAGAAATAACCGGAACCATCAGGTCTTCTCCCGGCTGCCAGTTCGCAGGGGCAACAACATTCTGGTTATTGTAGGTTTTCTGCAGAGCAATCAGGGTTCTCCTTAATTCATCAACGTTCATACCTACTTCAATCGGATAATGAAATACCGCCCTTAATTTGTTGTTTGGATCAATTATAAATACCCCCCTTACACTATGACCAAGCTTCACTTCAGGACAGATCAAACAATAAAGATTTGATATTTCATAGTAGCAATCTTCAACTAAAGGAAAATTAATTTTTACCACTCCCCTGTCTTTATAATTAACCTCTTCCAAAGCCATTTTCCAATGCATTTCATGCTGCAGGTCATCTGAAACAATTACTATTAGTTTTGCATTTAACTCATTAAAACTCTCCTGCTGGTATGCAAGTTCGATTAACTCGGAGGAAGATACCGGGGTAAAAGCTTTTGGTTGAGCGATCAGAATCTTCCAGCTTAACCCAAAGTCTCCCGGGAAATCAATTACACCCGAGGATGATTGAGCCACGAAAGAAGGAGTCTCAACCCCGATCAGAAGGTTCTTCCTGTTCTCATTATTCTGTGCCTGGGCCAGCATAATGAATAGTATGAACAACGCTGTCAATAAAATCCCTTTTTTCATGATTACAGGTTTTAATGAAACATTATTAGATTATATTATGTAAAACTGCACCTGAATTAACCGTTTTGCCGGTTTAGTTCAGTTTTATGCGATTAATCCATGCCGCCGGTCAGCGTTTATAAAATACCTTTTTATAACTTCTGTAAAATTAGACCAGAAAACAGGTCAGTACATAGCAACTATGTTGCAAAAACTTTAAATATTTTTGCAATTCTTTAAACTATGTTGCAGGGGATTGTCAAAATATAAGTTGCATCCGAAATTTTGGGGGGGGAGTAAGCTTTTCTGTTTCTAAGGCAGTGAAACGCAATTATGTTGCAAAAGGGAGTAATAAATTTTCGTCTGAACTATATTGCTTTTCTTTTATGATATAGAGTCAGTCCAAATTTATCCACAATTTCAAGAAAGCGGGGGTCATTGCGCAGTAAATCAAAATCGGGATTGGTGGTAATCAGGTTGGAATAGTGGCCCAGGGGAATTGGGTCTTCCAGTGTTCGTTCAAGCCAGTAAACTGCTTCATCTTTGTTGCCCAATATGGCATTCCACCAGGCACTGTAAAACGGGTGACCATCCATCCCTTCAACCGGAATGGGTCTGTTTTGATTGACATCATCAAGCCAGGAAAAAATTCCATTTATCCCTTTTTCATAATAAGCAATTTGAATTTCTTGCAGGTAATTTTCATTCCGTGTATAATTTTTAATTATAGACTGGAGTTCCTGCAACATTTTCTCTCCTTCACCCAGTTTGGCATAGTTTAAAACAAACAGCCAGTTGTTGCTGCTATAGTCTGGATTCAGATCGCGGGCAGTTTTACTGGTTTCAATAGCTTTTTCGTGTTTTTGTTCAAAATAATATATCCATGCACTCAGGGTTTGCACTACCCAAAAGAAAGGTTCGAGTTCCAGTGCCCGGTTAATATGAACCCGGGCTTCTTCAATCGGTCCTGTAATCATCAGGTGTTGGGCATACCATTGGCGCGCCGTAGAAAAATTTGGATTTAGTTCAACCGCTTTTTTGAGTTCTTTTCCTCCGTCAGCAATATTGCGCGGTCCGCCCCATATGAAATATGCGCCAATTACGGCATGGGCCTCAGCACATTCCGGATCAATTTCGATGGCTTTCATGCTGTAATATCTCGCCTTTGGAAATCCCTCGTATGCCGGTAAAAATCCCCAGGCCGAGAGATTAAACCAGGCATTGGCCAGCCCGGCATAAGCTTCGGTAAAAGTCGAATCGGCGGCAATGGCCTTTTCGTAATACTGAAGGCAGTTCAACACTCCGGTATGATCAAAGCCATAGCGCTGCAAACTGTTTGCTTTATGCAGCAAAAACCGGGCCCTGAGATAATAATCATAAGCTACCGGGTCTTTAGTTGAGATCTTTTCAATTTGTTTTATCTCACTTTCAGAAAGAACCATGTTCAGTTCATGCGCTACCTGCAGGGCAATATCGCTTTGAACACCAATGATATCTGTTAGTTCCCTGTCGAAACTGGATGACCATAAATGTTTATCGCGCCTTGCATCGATCAACTGAACACTGATCCTGGTTTTGTCACCGTACCTGCGCACACTCCCTTCTAAAACATAGTTTACTTTTAATTCTTTTGCTATTTCGCGGGCAGAACGGTTACTTTCCCTGAATTGTTCGGCAGAGGTTCGTGAAACCACGTTGAGCGCCGTTATCCTGAACAAATTATTAAGAATGTCTTCCATTATGCCATCGGCAAAATATTGATTTTGCTGATCGTCGCTAAAATTTTTAAAAGGAAGCACCACTATCGACAACTCTTGTTTACTGTGGGAGGAAGTGTAAGGGAGGTAATCTCCATTTATCAAAAAGTTATAAAGAAACCATACCAGGGTGATTACGACGATAACTGCAGCCGGGTGCAAAATCATTTTTTTACTGAACAACCCTTTTCTTTTAATTGATGAGGTTTTGTTGTTATCCGGCACTGGTTGCGGTTCTGATTCTGATTCAAATTGCTTTCCCCCCGGCAGGATGCGTCTTTTCCTTACCTCCCCCGGAGGATATCCGTAATATTCATGGAAACACCGGTTGAAATAGGAGGGACTGCCAAAACCTACCTGGTAAGCAATCTCTGAAGCATGGCCGGTATGGCGCCGCAACAGTTCCATGGCACGCTTCAGCCTGATCTCTCTTATAAAATGACTTATATTCTGGCGTTTTATCTCCCACAACCTGCGATGGATACTTGAACGGCTGCAGCCGGCTTCACGGGCAAGATCATTTACCCCGAAATTCTCGTTTTGCAGGTTAGCAAGGACAATGTCGGTAAGTTTTTGGATAAAAACCTCATGACCAGTGAGAGACGACTCAGCCATGATACTTGCAATGCGACCTCTGCCCAAGGACTGAAATGAATCTAATGCCTTTCTTAAATAACGAATCAGCACCTGCCCTCTCTGCAGGAAACCTGTTATGAAATCACCAGATCAATACAGGTAAATTTAATGAAAAAAATGTTAATTATCAAGTATATAAACCAGGAAAATTGTCTAAAAATCAGCAACTTCACCCCGCTTCCGGGTACCGGGCATCAACCACGGTAATTGCAGCAATGGTGTTCCTCCGTTACTGAGCTATCGGTCTGCAGAACATGTATGGGTTTTATTTGAGAAGAATGCCGGCATAAGAAAAAAAATTTAATTATTTTTACCAGCCGGTGCGGCTCTCCCGTTAAGGGTCGTGATAAATATTAATTTTCAAGAAACCTGTATTGAGTTATGGCTTCAACAAGCGATTTTAAAAACGGATTATGTATTGAGTTCAATAACGATTTATATACCATTGTCCAGTTTCAGCATGTAAAACCAGGCAAGGGACCTGCCTTTGTCAGGACCAGGCTTAAAAGCCTGACCACCGGAAAGATGATTGACAACACCTTCAATGCAGGAGTGAAGATAACCATTGCCAGGGTGGAGAGGAGGCCTTACCAGTTCCTCTACAATGATGACCTTGGTTACCACTTCATGCACAAGGATACCTATGAACAGATCACCCTGGAACCCTCCCTGATTGATGCCCCCGAGCTTATGCTGGAGGGGCAGCCCGTGGAGATACTATACCATGCCGACACCGAGACACCCCTGGCATGCGATCTGCCTCCCTTCGTGGTCATGGAGGTCACCTACACAGAACCGGGGGTAAGGGGCGATACTTCATCGACAAGCTCGCTCAAGCCCGCCACCATCCAGACAGGCGCGGTCATTAATGTGCCGCTTTTCATCAATGAAGGCGACAGGATAAAGGTTGATACCCGGACAAAAACATACTCGGAAAGGGTGAAGGGGGAATAGCTTCCTCTTTGCGAGAAAATACCCCCTGGGGAGAAAAATACCCCCTTGGGAGGAAAAAACACTGCTTCGGGAGGAATAGTGACCCTTTTGGAGAAGAAGTTCACCCCGGAAAGGTAAGATTTTACGTTTTTATTGGAATTTTGTACTAATGTGTTATCTTAGTGCCAAATAGTCCGGATAATGTCTGAAAACGCTGCAACAAGCCGTCTCCAGGTGACAAAGTTCAAGCTTAATGCCCTGCTTGAAGTAACTCAGGCCATAAATGATAATCCTTCCCAGCAAAAGCTCATTGCCCGTTACGAGACCCTTCTGCGTGAAGAGCTCAAGATCGGCAAGATCCTGCTTTTCAAGTTTGCGGGAAGCTGGGAGTGCATACTCTGTTCCGGCGTAGAGGAAAACGGCACGCCCATTGATCCGGAAAGGGATCTGCTCCATTATGATGATATCAGCTTTATCTCATCAGACCCCGGTTCGCCCATAAGGGCCTTTGATATTGTAATACCCGTCTTACGGGACAACAAGCACCTTGCCATAGCGCTGATAGGCGATATTGACGAGGAAAGCGAGGGTGTCAGCCCCGTAATCAAACACCTGCATTTTATACAGACCCTATCGAATATAATAGTGGTGGCCATTGAGAACATCAGGCTCAATATTGAGAACATCAGGCAGGCTGCCATAAAAAAAGAGCTGGAGCTGGCCTCCAAACTCCAGGAAATGCTTATACCCGACCCCGGCAGCCTGCCTGCGGGCGGGCCCATTTCGGTATCGGCGTTCTATCACCCCCATATGGACATTGGCGGTGATTACTACGATTTCATAAAGCTCGGCAGGCATGAATACGGGTTCTGTATTTGTGATGTATCGGGCAAGGGTATCTCGGCGGCCCTGATAATGTCTAACTTCCAGGCGAACCTGCGGGCCCTGTTCAACATCAGGATCCCTCTTGATGAACTGGCATGCAGGCTGAACGACAGGGTGAACGACAGCACCATGGGGGAAAGGTTCCTGACCATGTTCATCGGCAAATACAATGTCAAAACACGGGAGCTCCTGTACGTGAATGCCGGGCATAATGCCCCGCTGCTGTATAATAAGGCAAAAAAGTCGCTGACCACCCTTGACAGCCATTGCGTTGGCATCGGTATGCTGGAGGATATGCCCCCTCTCTGTACCCAAAGGCTTATTTTGGAAAAGGGTGTCAAGCTTTTATGTTTTACCGACGGACTGGTGGAGATACTCAACGAAGACCTGGTGGAGGAGGGAACAGGAGTGATTGAGTCGTTTCTCACCAACAAGGCTCCAATTGCCAGCAATATTGATGATATTGTCAGGCATCATGCCATTCTCGAGGGCAACCAGTCAATATTTGACGATATCACCATACTGGGATTTGAGTTTGACTGATCACCCCTCAGCGTGCCCTTTCCTGACACACTTTTTCTGTACTCTCAGCTGAACTAATTTTCAGGATCCGGACTGATCTTCCCGCGCCCCTCCCTGCTGTTTTTTTTCCCGTACAAATCCATCGCCACCAGTATAGCGGCAAATCCCCAGAAAGGCACCGCGGCCTTGTCGCTGTGTAGAAAATTATTCAGAACCCCGTGAACCAGGTACGTAACCAGTCCCAGCAAAACACCCGTCACCAGGATCCTGTCTTTTCTCTTTTTAAGCACCCCCGGAAGCCGGAAGCCGGTATACAGGGCAATGGCCGCCACAAGCATAAAGCTGAGCATTCCCGGCAGGCCCGTTTCGGAGAGCGGACCGAGATACTCGCTGTGGGCATCTCCCCCATCGGCAAAGTTGGTGCTGA
>SLJO01000116.1 GCA_007135095.1 Bacteroidales bacterium
AATCTGTTGGTTATCAATAAAATTTCTCAAGCCGGGCACCCGGAAAATAGTGAGCCAGAATATCAGTGTATGGATAGCCTCCCGATCCCATAACAGCGGCACCAATCTGGCACAGGCCAACGCCATGACCCCAGCCGGCACCCCTTATGGTAAAACCCGAGGGAACGCCATTGTTTAATGAATCATTTTCTACAACGAAAGCCGAGCTGTACAAATGGGAATCCGATAATGCCTTCCTGATTTCCAGCTCCTTGCCGATGATCATGGATCCTCCGGTTCCTTCTATTCTCAGCCTGATAATCCGGCCCGACGAGCCCCTCTCAAGGGGCACCAGATGGGTGATGTCTCCCAGATCCAGATCCGCTTTCCTTTTCAGGAGGCCCTGGAGCTCCTCCTGTGTTATTTTAACGGTCCACCGGAAAAAGTCAGTTGTTTCCTGGTCATAGTCATTAAGCACCTGGCCTAGTACGAACAGGCTTTTGGTGTTGCAAAATGCTTCAGGGTTTCCAAGTATCCATTTTTCAGCCGATTCCTCATTATCGGGTCTGGCATCATAGCCGGGCGGGTCGACAGGGTTGTCCACTACCCTGGTAAGATACGGATGTATCTCGGGCTCCCATACGTTTTCAAATCGCTCGCTTATACCGCCGCAACATTTCGAATACCTGGCATCGCATATATTACCGTCATAAATCAGGGCCATGCCTGATGTGGAATTTACAGCCTCTTCCACCGCGCCGGTACCTGCCCTGGTAATTCCCTGATAACGCTGGCAGTGATCATCGGCACATACATCAAAATTAACATGGTCTTCCCTGTCATACCATCTTATTCTCTCTCCGTCTTTTTCAATAGAGGTAACATATTTACCCGGACCCTGGAGCCTTTTGTTTTTCTCTTTCTGGGCCATCAGCCAGCTGCGGGATATTACGGCATGAGCCCTGAGGAGGCCGGGAGATGAACTGGCGCTCATCTCCGAAGATATTACGCTAATGAGATAATCTTCAATGGGAAGCACATTTATTGCGGCAAGACGACCATTCTCGGCAATGATCCTGAGCCCTCCCTTAAACCGCTGGTCCTCTTTTCTTTCCCAGTGAAAATCGATACCAATGGTTACGTTCCTGAGGTCAAAACATGATTTTGCATACGATACAGGTTCCAGCTCAACGGGAATACCGGAGCTGACCTGGCTGTTGCCGATAGTAAAAATGATATTGCCATTTTCAAAAACAGCCTTTCCAGGGCCCTCAAATTCAATCCCGGTCTCCAGGTGCCGGTACCTGCCGTTAAGGTTAAAAACCACCTGGGAAGAAAATAAAACACCAACGCTTATTTGTGGTTGCATAATATGTTTTTAATGTTTTGCCATTCCATGCCCCCATAAGATACCTGGGCAAAAATATCCATAACGGTTTCACTGTCCAGCTTGTCATAATCTTCCCTGCGCGGCGTGATCCATACACCTCCAAAATCAACTGAGGCGGGACTGATAAGGATTTGCCCGTCGTCCTTTTCAAAAAACTGCCGGGGCCGGTGTGCTCTCCGGGGAAAAATAAAAACCCTCCAGAGGCCATCCTCATAACCGGCCAGTATGTTCATCATGGGCTCATCCCCGCTCTCCTGCGATTGTCGCAATATATGATAAATTTTACCGAAAAAAGTGGTCAATACCTCATTATTTTTTCCTGAAAGAACAAGGGTATTCCTGTAATACCCATCCATTGCTTCTATTGTGCAGCCTTCCTTCCCGGCTATTAGCTTTCGCGAAAAATGATGATATTCCTCCTCTATTGGCATAAACCCCTTGTTCCCTGCCTGGAAATGGAAATGATCGGGAGCGCTGGCACCGCATTGCGGACCGTTATAGAACACGATGAAGCTGTCAAGGAAGCGGGAGAGCCTGAGCATATCGTCAAACCTGCCGCCGATAAGCTGATCTGTGTGTTCTTTCAGTGGAATGGTAAGGTGCCTGCTGAATATAGGAAAAGGATTGACCAGTATCAGGTAACGGTCTTCAAAAACCAGTCCGCGCTGCTGGTCGGGAAGGTTCCCGGAACACAGGAAACACCGGCGGCGGCTGACCGACTTTTTATCCACCCTGGCAGCAGAAGAGCGCATCCTGGATGGATTGAACTGAATCTTAATGCGGCAGCCATTATCCAAAATTACCGTACGCAGCATTGCATTCTCCAGATCCATGTAGTTGCTGCGTGCCAGGTCCCATTGTGATATTTGAGAAGCTATAAGTTTCTCAACACTGTCATCAGCATCTTTATTAGTTTGGGACATGTTTTTCATTTTTAGCAACCTGGCATTTCACGGTCATGATTCTTTATTCAGGTTAATCCTGGCCAGCAACTCGATAGTCCTGATCCGGTCTTTGTAGGTATTGTGGGAATTCAGTTTATTTATATCAAGTGAAGCATCTGTATTTTCCTCCCACCTTCTGCACAGGTAGAGAGGATCATATATCCTCCCTATCTGATAAAACCGGGAAATGTGAAGTCCGACGGCATAATCCTCTCCATAGCTTACATTGGGAAAGCGTATCTCTCTGAGAACGGGGGTAAAAAACGCCCTTGGTGCACCAAGCCCGTTAATGCGCAGGGCATTATTACGGCCATTGTCGGGAGTCCATTCACGGTGGTCGATCAGGCCCGGGGGCACATCATTAAGGTTAAAATCAACCATCCTGTATGTCCCCACGATCATTGCGCAATCCTGACGGTAAAACTCATCGACAATATTCTGCAGCACATCATCATCAATATACAAATCGTCACTGTCAAGTTGTATGGCAAATCTGCCGCATCCGGGGTGGAAGACTCCTGCGTTCCAGCATCCCCCGATTCCCAGGTCTTCACGATCCGGGATAACATGGATCAGCCGTTTATCCTTTTCAGAATATTTCTTCAGCACCTCAGTGGTGCCATCGGATGAATGGTTATCAACAATAATCAGGTTGAAGGGATACCTGGTTTTCTGGCTCAGTACCGAGTTTACCGCATCTTTGATCGTTTTCACGCGGTTCCTTACCGGAATTATTACCGATGCTTCAACAGGAAAGTCCCCCTGTCGCAGGTCAACCCTTGCAAATTCAGGCTTAAGCCAACCCCCGATCGATTTAAGATGGCCGGTACATACCCTTTCCATTTCAATCTGCATCTGCCTGTTTCGCGGATCGACATAATCAAATATTCTCTGGCCCGAGCGGCGGCTGTCGGTTTCCATTTCTGTATAAAGGAATTCGGGTATCCGCATCAGCCTGTTTTTCTCAGACACCTTAAGCCTTAGATCATAAAGTCCGGCAAACTGGTATTCACCAGTGACCCTTGCTGCCGCCTTCCTGACCTCGGAGGTCCGGTAAACCAGCACTGAGCCGAAATTAAAATCATCACGCAGGCTTCCCTGCTGGTAATCAATAACGGGACTGGGTACCGCCTGTCCCCCTTTAAGTTCAAAATAATCAGAGTAGACCATGCCGGCACGGGTGTCATCGGCTACCTGGAGCATCCTTTGGAGGGCATATTCTCCAAGCCTGAGCGGAAGTGTTTTGGTATATATCAGCATGTATTCTGTATCAGCAAGCTGTGCCATTTTTTTCACTGATGCATTGGTCATCATTGACAGGATGTCAAGTTTTATGGCTTTCCGGGGTAATTCAAAACCGGGATTATCCAGTTTTCCGAACAAATAGGTTTTACCCGTCAGTGCTGTTTCTTCCAGCTGTTTCAGGGTTATCAGCAGATCATCCGGATTTCCGGCCGTTAAAAAACATGTTATCCGAGGTTCCATATTATGTGGATTTTTGATTATTAAATACTCTTGTTATTGATTGTTTAAAAAAAAGTTCATTATCCCGGTGATCATTTCACCCCGAAGCTCAGCACACCGGATTGTCTCAAAGGGAAAACCAAATGCCACTACAGGGTTATTGCCTGCTTTAAAGACCCCGGCGCTTGCAGAGTTGGAATCATAACGGTATGACACCACGGCATCATTTCCTGAAGCCTCTATTGCATCAGGGGCCAGCGCTGCATATACCCGCCGGTCATACAAAGCATTGAAATGAAGCTGGCGCGGAAATAAGAGGGGGCACCGGCCGGTAGCTGTTACCCCGCCGGTATTTGATCCATGGTTGGTCCGCCAGGTGAATCCAAGATAATCACGGGCAAAATCAATGGCAGTAGTGTCATTGTTTTCCACCATGTCTGTCCCAAGGTAGGAACCTGATACCATAATGCCAACTCCCTTGCGGGCAAAATTCTTCAGTGCGCTTATCATACCCGGTGAAAATACCCTGAAATCGGTGATCGCCGGATCATTCCACCTTGGTGTGCCCCTCTGCTCACCAAAAATAACAATCACTGCAGAGTAATTTTGCGGATCAATATCAGTTGTCTCGAAGGCATCACGGCCCATCGAAATATAAGAATAGCCGGCATCCCGCAGCGTTCTCCCGTAAAGTGCGGGAAAATCAAAGCTGTTGCCGGGGATTATCTTTCCTTCCATATCTGCATAACTTGCTCCCCATCCCGGACTGTCATCGTCCAGCCATTTGCTCATCCGGGAAAAGTCATACTGCGCCCCGGTTAGGCTGAAATCATACTTGTCCGGAACACCCCTGTCACCCCACCATTGTATCCCGGCCATATCGCCCCGGTCAAAAACAGGGGGACCGGATATGCGGGTGAAGGCATTCACGACCAAAACCAGTTTATCCTCTTCTTCATTCAGCGAAACTGACAGTATCTCTGTTGGCATACTTTCACCACCTTCATTGACCGCAGTAACTTTAAAACTGTATATTGCTTCCTTTTGGGAAAGCCTGATATCAAGCCAGTTGTTGCTGACCTGGACCCCTGAATCAAAACCGCCATTTTCCATTCGCGTGTATACCCTGAAGCTTTTCGCCGAAGCCGTGGGCTCACCCGGATCTTCCCGGGCCTCCCAGCTCAGCCGCACCATTGCATCGCCGGTTTTTTCCAGTGCCATGACAGCCGGAGGAAGGGGCTGAACAATGGCATCCCTTCCCTGGTCACTGGCAAGATATTGCAGCATTCCTTTATATATGGCACGGCTGACGATGAACCTGAACCTCGGGTCAAGTCCGTAGCTCATATCGGCAAGATTCTGGTGTGACAGCAATTCAAGCAGCATGGCCGGAACATGAGGCCTCCACGCCTCTGAGTACTGGCGGTCCCACAGTCCGCGACGAATCCAGCGGCTGTCAACCTGGAGGCGTATATCTTCCACTAACCGGGTCTGAATTATATCAGACAGATCACGTGATGCAAGGCGGGATTGCCCGCGGTAAAATATACCATTGTCCCTTTCACTGCTGTAAATAGCCAGCGTGCCGATAACCGAATCATTTTGAGTCACGCCGGCATCGGTATGAAATGCCAGTACCATATCCACGGGTATCCCGAGGTTATCGGGAGCGGGCGCCCCGGTTACCCCCATGGGTGCGCCCATAAGAAAGTTAACCCATTCTCCCCTTGACATAAAATCATCATTATAATCATTTTTCCCCCGGGTGATTGAATAAACGCTGGAATCGGGCATTCCCGAATATTGGAGAAAATAGCGTGCTCCCTCCATGTAGCGGGGCCTCCCGCTGAGTTTCCAATTTGAGTCACCGGAAGGGAAATCCGCGATCATAACATTTTCCGCCTTACCTCCATCATGCAGCGACCACTGCCTGGATGCATATTCATCCGGAGACTTCCTGGCCACATTGCCAGTTCCCCCTCCGAAACGTACCGCATCGGTGGTGATAAACCCTTCCTCGCTGCTGTCGCCCGATACTACCACACTACCGTTATCACCATGCATACCCTGAAAGAAAAAATATGTACCAAGGTATATCCATGTGCCTGCGCCCATGGTCTGATCCACTATAAAAACCTGCTTCCCGCCTGAATGGTTCACGGTATATCTCACATTGGATATATTTCCGGGAATGGCCGTCCAGGATGCATAAACGGCATATTCCCCGTCTTCAGGAATCTCGGGTATATAGCTTACTGCCGCGCCCTGGTCTGCAGCAGCCCTGATACGAAGGTGCGTACCCATCATGAAGGGATTGTCACCGTCAAAAAGGGTGTCGCGCAGGGCAAATCCACCCTCCGCGCCGGCCCACTCATTGAGTTTACCATCGGTTATCAGCATTTCGGAATTGCCTGAGGAGCCGTCTTTATCGACTATAACCTCATTGGACTGAAGGTCTCTTTCCCTGGGAAGGAAAACATACGCTCCTGCGTTTTCAAGCATTGGAAGCAGATAGGGCTGGATAAATGAAAATGTAAAAAGATCCTCAATTGTACCATAAAGCCTTGCCCTTTGCCATTCCCACCTGTCACGCTGAGCCTCGTAGTAGTAACCGTGGCTGGGCCACAATGCTATATGGGATCCGGAAAGGCCTCCCGGGTAGTCATGGGCATCCTCTTTTTTCACAAGGCGCCTGTCCAGCCCGATGTGCATTATCCTCCCGCTGTCGGGTTCAGCACCAGGATCCCGGTAAAAATTAGGGATATATTCCTCCAGTTGAAGGCCCCTTGCGTACAGCTGCAAATCATAATTCCTGAAACCAAACCCCAGGCGCCCGGCAAGCCCCGACCTGAGCTCCTCCAGCCAGGGATGGCGGATTGGGATATGGGTAATGGATGGATGGAAATAAACCGACAATATGTTTTCATCCCTGTTGACCAGTACACTGTCAACCTTCATTTCACCAACATGCAGCCACCCTTCTAACAGATCGGAAACATCGCCTGTCCTGCGCATGGCCCTTTCTTCCAGTCGCTCCTGACTTGCCCTGAATATCTGCCCGCCGGCATCCTTTACTGTGCAAAGGACCAGCACCAGGAATAGAAATGAATACCTGAGAGTGCCCTTAATGAAAATCCGTTCCATTATACCCTTTAAGGTTTATTAATTTTTATCTGCGCTTTAACTCATCAGCACCCGCGAAAATAAGGAATTTTTAAGTATTAAACTGAAAAACCCCCTCAAACATCCGTCAATTTTAGTATTATACAAGAGGGAGGTGACCATGAAGGCTAATTGATGCTTTTTTATACCTTTGCACAAAATAATAATTTTAACTTACCCTGGCCAAATGATACTGATTGCAGACAGCGGATCAACCAAAACAACATGGTGTATAGTCTCCGGAGAAGGGGATGCATTGCCCACCTGCCATACTTCAGGCATTAATCCCTTTTTGCAAACGGAGGATGAAATATCGGAATGCCTGAAGCAGGAATTTTCCCTTTCCAGGGGTTTTTTTGATGCCGTGTATTTTTATGGAGCAGGTTGCGCAAACCCCGAAAAAAATGAAAAGGTAAAAAGACCGCTGGCATTATTTTTTGACACAGGAAATATATCGGTCAATTCCGATCTTATGGCAGCTGCCCGTTCGCTTTGCGGCAGCAGTCCCGGCATTGCTGCTATAATAGGCACCGGATCCAATACCTGCTATTATGATGGCAGCCAGATCATCAGGCATGTTTCGCCACTGGGATACATACTGGGAGATGAAGGTGGCGGCACGGTCATGGGCAGAAAACTGCTTGCAGATGTCCTTAAAAACCAGCTCCCCGAAACCATTATCAGGAAGTTCTTCGACAAATACAAGCTTGAACCCGCTGAAATTCTCCATAATGTTTACCGGGAGCCGTTCCCGAACCGGTTCATGGCAAAGTTCACCCATTTCATTGCTGAGAATATCGACCATCCTTCAATATATGGCCTGGTAAAGGAAAGCTTTACAGATTTTTTTGTGCGCAATATTAGTCAATATCCTGAATCTGCTCATTTACCTGTAAATGTTACCGGAAGCATAGGCTGGCATTTCAGCAGTGTACTGAAACAGGCCGCAGAAGAAAACGGTTTTAGTATTGGCATTGTAACCGAAACACCCATGGAAGGTTTGCTGGAATATCATAAAAAACAACTTTCAAGCATAAGCAAATGAGCACAACAGAAGACAAGGATCTTGAAAAGATCATCACAGAGCAGCCTTCCAGATATCAGGATCTGGAAAAAATGTCAGTCAGGGAACTAATCAGGGGAATCAACAAGGAGGATTCCGGAGTGCACCTGGCCGTGAGAAGAGCCCTTCCGCAAATCGAAAAACTGATCAATCAAATCCTCATCAGGATGAAACAGGGAGGCAGGGTTTTTTACATGGGTGCCGGCACAAGCGGCAGACTGGGGGTGCTTGATGCATCGGAGCTGCCTCCTACCTTTGGAGTGCCGCATAATATGGTCATCGGCCTTATTGCAGGTGGCGATACAGCCCTGCGAAAAGCGGTTGAAAAAGCCGAAGATGACACCCATCGGGGATGGGAAGAATTGCAGGAATTCGGAGTAACCAATCTTGACACCGTGATAGGCATAGCTGCCTCCGGAACAACACCTTATGTTGTGGGCGTGCTGGAAAAGGCAGGAAAGGAAGGGTTGCTGACAGGCTGTATAACCTGCAACCCGGGGTCGCCAGTGTCACAGGCTGCAGAGATACCCGTTGAGGCTGTCGTGGGGCCTGAATTCCTTACCGGTAGCACGAGGATGAAAGCGGGAACCGCACAGAAAATGATACTGAATATCATTACCACCTCACTTATGATCAAACTGGGTAAGGTAAAGGGAAACAAGATGATCAACATGCAACTCTCCAACAACAAGCTGATTAGGCGGGGAACCAGGATGATAATGGAAGAATTGTCCCTGGAGGCCGGGGAGGCAAGAGAATTGCTGTTAAAGCACGGTTCCGTAAGGCTGGCCATTGAAGCATGGAAAAAGGAAAATGGCGGAGATACCCGTTAGTCCTCTATAGTTGAAATATTTCCCGGATCCTCTCCCAGGGCCTGCGCCTTGAGAACCCTTCGCATGATTTTTCCGCTGCGGGTCTTTGGCAGTTTATCGACAAACTCTATCTTTTCGGGTTTGGCAATGGGGCCCACCTCGTGGGCTATATGCCTGCGGAGCTCATCGGCGAGAAGATCACTTTTTCTCTGACCATCCTTCAAAATTACAAAAGCATGAATCACATTACCCTTTAAGGCATGTGGCATCCCTATGGCAGCCGACTCGGCAACCGCGGGATGGCTGCCAAGGGCGCTTTCTATATCGGCCGAGCCGAGCCTGTAGCCGGAGACCTTGATAACATCATCCACCCTTCCTATCACCCAGATATATCCATCCCTGTCAATGCGGGCACTGTCGCCGGTCATATAGTAACCGGGATATTTCTCCCAGTATTGCTGCCTGAATTTTTCATCATCATTGAACAGGGTCCGAACCATGGCCGGCCAGGGGGTTTTTATGACAAGGTAACCTTCAATATCCACACCTGCTGAATTGCCTTCTTCATCTAAAACATCCATTTCAATTCCAGGGAACGGCAATCCGCCGGAACCTGGTTTTAACGGATCGCTCGGGAAGGGGGATATCATGTGCATACCCGTTTCTGTCTGCCACCAGGTATCGATTACAGGGCAATTGCCGTTACCAATTACGTTGTAATACCATTTCCAGGCTTCGGGATTAATGGGTTCACCAACAGAACCAAGCACCCTTAGCGATGAAAGATTATGGCGTTTTGCCCAGGCATCGCCGAAACGCATAAATCCCCGGATGGCAGTGGGAGCTGTATAGAAAATATTAATCCCGTACTTTTCAATCATCTGCCACCAGCGGTTTGGAAAAGGATGATACGGAGCCCCCTCATACATGAATGTTGTGGCACCGTTAAGAAGAGGACCGTAAACAATATAACTGTGCCCTGTTACCCAGCCCGGGTCGGCAGTGCACCAGAACCGGTCTTCCTCCTGAACATCAAGATAAAGCTTCGTGGTGACATAGGTGCCTACCATGTAGCCGCCGTGGGTATGCAGGATTGCCTTAGGTTTTCCTGTGGTACCCGATGTATAAAGAATAAAAAGGGGGTCTTCGGATGACATTATCTCCAACTGGCAGTTATGTGAGGCTATCGGCAGACTGACGAGTTCATGATACCACATATCCCTGCCCGGCTCCATTGACACCTCCTGACCGGTGCGCCTGACAACAACCACATGCTCAACTGTGCCGGCCCTTTGCAGCGCCTCATCGGCAATATCCTTGAGCGGAACCAGTTTCCCTCTCTGATACGAACCGTCGGCCACTATCAGGACACGCGACTGGCTGTCTTCTATCCTTTCGGTAAGGGATTCAACTGAAAAACCCCCGTACACAACCGAATGAACGGCACCTATACGTGCACAGGCCAGCATGGCGGTTATAATTTCCGGTATTCTTCCCATATAGATGGTTACCCGGTCTCCCTTGTTGACCCCCATGCTCTTAAGCACGTTCGCAAATTTGCATGTTTCCTGATGAAGGCGGAAATAGGACATTGTTTTCACTGCACCCGATTCACCTTCCCATATAAGCGCAAGCTTGTTCCTCCTGAAGGTGCCCAGATGCCTGTCCAGGCAATTATAGGATATATTGGTCTTTGCGCCGGTGAACCATTTATAGAAAGGTTTTTTGGAATCATCCAGCACTTTGTCCCACTTTTTAAACCAGTGGAGCTCACTGGCAAAATCAGCCCAGAAGCCCGGCAAATCCTTCATGGCTTTTGAATCCAGATCACTTCTGTCTTTTATATGGGCTTTGCTTACTGTTTTGGCGGAAGGATAAAACACTTCACCGGATAGTTTATGTTTAGCCATCATATAATATTCATTAGGTGATGAAAGACCCATCAGCCTTCGTGAGACAATATCAAATGAACAAGCCCCGGGGGTTTGACCTCGTCGGTCTCACATGCAGTATGTTCCCCACCTGGCAAAAAAGGCTGATGTGACATTCATGGGTTTGAAAAACAGGATAGCGTATCAAGATTTTATAAAACATTCTTAAACAATTTACTAAAAATACTTTATAAAAAGAATCCTCCGTGACGATATTTTCAATATCCTCACAAAATGCAATGAATACACAATGATAAAAATAATTAATTATTTTATATATATTGTTATATATAAATATGTTTTTCAATAGCGGAGGCCCTCAGCCCCCATGACCCCTGCAAAATCTACTTCTTGCGCATCCTGAGCCTGTCGGCCGATCTGAGCACCAGGTCCCGTGTTGTATCGAATGCCATACAGGCATCCGTTATGGAAACCCCCCATTCCAGGCCGGACTTGTCATATCCTGTAAGGTCCTTTCTGATTTCCTGTTTCCCTTCCCTGAGATTTGTCTCTGTCATTAGTCCGACAATAAAATCATCGCCATCACAAATCTGCTGGATAACATTATCAAAAACCACCGCCTGTCTTTTATAATCGCCGCCTGAATTGCCGTGGCTGCAATCCACAATGCATCCGTTCAGCAACCCCTTCCCTGCACTAACCTTGCGAAGGTAAGCAATACTCGACTTATCATAATTCGGGGTGTTCCCTCCCCTGAGTACAAGGTGGCCGGTATCATTCCCCGTTGTTGCCACTACACTCGCATTGCCAAACTGATCAATACCTATAAAGCAGGTTTCATTTTTCAGCGCAATGAGTGAATTGACCGCAGCATCAATATCTCCCCTTGTACTGTTTTTATATCCAACCGGCATCGAAAGTCCCGACATCATCTCCCTGTACAGCTGTGTTTCACTGGTGCGGGCACCTACCGCTGTCCATGATATCAGATCGGAATAATACTGCGGTGTAAAGGGGTTCAGAAACTCTGTTGCAGCAGGCAGCCTGCACTCATTAACCGAGTGGATAAGTATGTCTCTCGCCATTTCAAGTCCCTTCTCAACTTCTCCGGAATTATTGATGTAAGGATCATAAACCATTCCTTTCCATCCATCTACGGTCCGGGGTTTTTCAAAGTAGAACCTGCCTACCACAAGAAACTGATCTTTAACTTCATCTGCCATGCGGGCAATTTTCACTGCCAGTTCCATTGCCTGATCAGTATCATGAATCGAACACGGCCCCGTGATCAGCACCAGGCGGTCATCTTCCCTCCTGATAATTGCTGTAATTTCCTCGCGTGTAGTACTGACCACCTCCCTGCCTTCAGCCACCAGCGGGAAACGGGAGACAAACTCCGACGGTTTAGGAAGCGTCCTGTAGTATTTAATCCTCTTATCGGTAACATCGCTTCTCCTGGTCATCTCTTTTAATATTTATTTGTACTAATAACAAAACACTGTCAGTGCCTGTTTATTACACAGGACAACCCTGACTTCAAAAATGGATATAAAAATACAAAGATAACAAGCAATTACGAAGTATTGCCGGTTGGACGAGATTTCCTGAACCTCACAAAAAAACTGCTGCCCTGACCTGCTACACTTTCAACCCATATCCTGCCGCCATGAATTTCAATCAGTTCCCTGACCAGTATCAGTCCCAATCCTGTGCTTAGCTCTCCGTCGGTCCCGGTACGGCTGGTTTTCACATCCAGCTTGAAAAGGTTGTGAACCATTTCAGGGCTCATGCCAATGCCCGTATCACGGAAGCAGATATCAACGTGGTCATTCGCAGAATTCCGTGCAGATATAAAAATACTGCCATGTTTAGGAGTGAATTTCAATGCATTTGTGAAAAGATTCCGGATGATTGTGTCGAACATTTTCAGATCGGCAAAAATCCTGAGATGAGGGGCAATTTCATAATTTACATCGATTATTTTATTATTTGCATTTACAAGTAATGGTTCTGTGCAGTATAAAACTCTTTCAACCACCGAAATTTCCCCGGGGTTGAAGTAAACCAGTCCCTGCTGCATGCCCGACCACTGCAAAAGGTTTTCAAGTAATCCATAAAGGTTATTGGCAGATTCCTTCATCGAGGAAGCAATTGTCTTTACTGATTCCACGGGAATGGTATCCAGGCTGCCTTCGAGGAGTTCCGTATAGCCAAGGAATGCAGTAAATGGGCTCCGGAGGTCATGGGCAAGAATGGAGAAAAAGCGGTCCTTTTCCGAATTTATTTGCCTTAGTTTTTCATTGGCAGTTTTTATTTTTTCTTCGGCTGCCTTACGGGCGGAAATATCTTCCACTATGCACAATCCTCCTTCAACTTCCTTTTTCCCGGAAAACAGGGGTTTAAATACAGCCTTAACATACACTGTCCTGTTTCCTGTTTGCGTGGTATATTCACCTGCAATAATTACCCTGTGGCCCCCCAGGGTTTTGTCAAGGGCTTCCTGGATCCGGTCATCGGGAACCTGCCGCATATCGAGGCCGATTACTTTTTCCTCGTCGCTACCCAAAATCATGAGAAAGTGATTATTGCATAGTTCAACAATACCATCCCGGTCGAAATACATTAATCCCACCGGTGCATTTTCAAAAATGATCCTGAACTTTTCCTCACTTTCATGTTTGTCTGATTCAGCCTTCCTCTGCCCCGTCACATCGCGCACAATCAGCAATTGCCCTTGTTCGGTCATGGCTTCATCAAAAAGGGGTGAAAAAGCACAATCCAGAAAGAGGGCTCTGTTAAGGGTGATCCGGGAGATCTCAAAACTTCTGACTTTTTCACTGCCGGTCATGTTTGCCATTATCTCGGGCCATTCCATAAAAACCTCACCCGAAGGCCTGCCCAATTCATTCAGATCAATTTTGAATATGCCAGCAGCTGAGCGGTTCATGTCTGCCAGCCTGAAATACCTGTCCAGCACAATCACTCCGTCAGGAATACTGTCAAAAAGCATGTTGCGGGCAAGGGGAGCAAGACTGAACAACTTGAACCGGGATATGCCGGCAAAGATAATGACTCCGGTAATGGCAAAAGAAAAAGGGTTTGCATCAAGTCCCTGCGGAAATACTCCTGCCAGGTAAAATAAATATATAACAAAGGGAATAACCGATCCGGCGAGGATAATACCCAGCTGCTTTTGGAAAGCGGGCGGGGAAGAGATATACATCCTGAAAAAAAGGATTATACCCGATAAAATGGAAAAAGCTGTATAAATCTGATATACCCAGTACCAGGGCCCGGGGCGGAAAACAAAAACGGGAAAGGGGCCGGTGGTGTCAATGTGACCTTCAGTGATAAATATGGCATGCAGGTTAAAAGTGGTAGCAAAAAGGACTGTCAGCACCGGCACAAGTAAAACAATGATCAGCAGGACGGGACTGGTTAATTCAGCCTTACGCGTATAACCTGCTGCAAATATTAAAAAAAAAGCAGGAATAAAGGGTATTACCAGGTACTGGAGCCGGTAGAAGGTCATCATTAAGAATTCTTCTTGCGAGGAAATCTCAAGGGCATAGAATAATGAATATCCTGCACCTGCAAACATCAGCAGCGCAAAGTACTTCAGGCCCGGGTTTGACCTGTAGGGCTTTACCATGAAGCCCACGGTGAACATGAGCAATGATGCCGCAATAACCGGAATGGAAAAATAATTAAACTGCATAATTACAAAACATCTATCATAGCCTTCATTACCCCGTCTCTGTAGCAGGCAACAAGTTTAAACGCATCGTCGGTTCTCTCAAGAGGAAACCTGTGGGTTACCATTGGCTGTACATTGATTCTTCCGGAAGACAGCATGTCAAGAGTCTGCTGCAAAGCATGGTTCTGCCGGCGGATATTGACCAGGCTTATTTCCTTGCGGCGCAGCTTATCGGCACTGAAAGCCCAATGGTCAAATTCCGGAATACCCACAATCAGTATTTTGCCTCCGGGTTTCAAAAGGTCGACTGCCTGGTCCATTGCTTCCTGGCTCCCGCAGCACTCAAATATTACATCCAGGCCGCCGGGTTCTATATCGAGAATTTCACCCGTTACATTATCCCTGTCGGGATTTCCTGCCCACACCGCACCGTTTTCCAATGCCATAGCGGTTCTCCGTCCTATCCTGTCAGTCACATACACTTTTTCTGCACCACCTGATATTGCAGCAAGCATCACACTCATCCCTATGGGGCCGAATCCAAGAACGCCCGCCTTCAGCCCCTGCACGGGCATTGCCTGTCTTACCGTATATACCCCGATAGCCAGAGGTTCGGAAATGACTGCTTCATCGTAGCTCATATTTTCCGGAATACGGAAACAGCTTGATTCGGGCATCACTATATATTCAGACAGGCATCCCTCCGCCTGGCCGGGACAGCCCAGAAATCTGAGTTTATGGCATGTATGCGGTCTTCCGGCATTACACTGGTCACATTCCATGCAGGGCATGGCCGGTTCAATTGCAATGCGGTCGCCAGGAAGGAGGCCTGTCACCCCGGTTCCTGTTTCAACAACCTCCCCGGCACCTTCATGGCCCAACGTAAAGGGAAAGTCAACTATCTGGCTGCCTATCCTGCCATTTAAAAAATAATGGATGTCGGACCCGCAAACACCGACAACCTTCATCTTTATCTTTACATCAGTGGCACCGGCAACAACAGGCTCAGGGACTTCCCTGATTTCCATTTTTTCTATACCGGTAAGCATTATTGCTCGCATAACTCCAGGATAAGTGTGTTAAAATAGCGTTAAAATTATAAAAATTTTCGTTACTGCTGGTGAGATAACAGTTAATGGTCAAAACAGGAAGTTCATGCCGGATGAAAAAGGCTGCCCGGAGAAATGCATGTCTCAAAGCCCCCGGCCATACCAGCATATTCTTATTATGGTTTTTACAAATATATATGTTAAATTTGGAATAGGGAATCAGGCCGGGGGAATGTTTTTACCGCAGTGTTATCGTCAGGGGAGGTAATACCATTGGAACATTGGCTGTATTTACCGGGGTTTTTTGATTAAGCATACTATATGACCTATATATCCGTTTCTGCAGAAACTGTATAACCTTAACTACTAACTAAAAGCTTACATAATGAAAAAAAAAGCGCAGAAAATCAGACTGGGTATATTCATAATGGTTAGCGGAGCATTTTTGCTGCTGATATTCGGCTGGTTCACAGGTCGCGGGTTATTTGAACAAAAAGACACTTTCTATGTGGCTTACAAAGATATATCTGTTACCGGACTGGAAGTGGGCAGCCCTGTAAAATACCTTGGTATTAACGTTGGGTCAGTCAGGGATATCAGAATAGACCCGAGAGATTTTAACACAATAATTTTCGAACTGACCATCGATCCTGTAACGCCTGTAAAAGAAGATGCAGTGGCTGATATCATAGCCGTGGGGATAACAGGCATGAAAGCCATTGAAATTCGCGGTGGCACCGTGGAAACAGGATTCCTGAAACCCGAAAGTTTCATTGAGGCAGGCTCCACGATTGCGGCCGATATTAGCGGCAGGGCAGAAATACTGGCCTTCAAGCTGGAAGAAATCATGAATAATCTGGTGGGCTTCACCCAGCCGGAGAACCTCAGAAATTTTACCAGTGCTGCAGAAAATATCTCCCTCCTGGCAGAGAATTCCAACACAACGGCAAAAAATGTTAATGAAATGATCTTGGAAAACAGGGATGATATCAGGGAGACTGCAACCGCTCTCAGCAAAATTTCGGGCAGACTCGATGATGCGTCGGTCGACTTCGCCTCTTCAATGGAAAGGTTCAATGAAATAATGCAGGGAGAAGATATTTCTGAGGTGCTTGGCAATATAAGAGAAGTATCGCTTTCTCTCAGGGAGGCAGATCTGCAGGAGCTAATTTCAAACCTGGCTGAAACAACAAGGTACACACAGAACCTGCTGGCAAATCTGGAGGTTGATTTCGTAGCCAGCAGCGCTCACCTCAGCGAAAATCTTATCCTTTTGCAATACACCCTGGAAAACCTTAATGATGCTGCAAGGAAGATCAGTACAGATCCCTCGGTTTTAATAAGAGGCCAAAGCAACAGGAACACACCGGACAGAAATCTGCAGGGTAATTAAGGGCAGTATCCGGTAAGTCGAACCCGAAAAATTAAATACCAAAAATACCAAAATGCTTCATAATATAAATACCATTTTAAAATTTTGCATTACGGGCAGGATGCGGATTTGCACTATTCTGTTATCCGGCCTGTTCATTGCGGGGTGCATGCCCCGCGGATCTATGCCTACCAGGTACTACATTATTGATTATCCGGCGGAAGTACAGGTTGATATTGAAGGTCCCGCGCCAATTCAAAATTCATGCCTGGTCAATGCCGTTGAGATTTATCCGGCTTATTCAACCAACCAGATAGCAATAAGGGAAAACACCCATGAGATCCGGTATTTTGCTTTTAACCAATGGGCAGTAAGACCAGAGCAAAGCCTTACCAGCATCAAGATTGAGTTCCTGAAAAGCCATAATATTTTTCAATCCCTTCAGACAACCGCCCTTTTTGCGCAAGCGGACTTTACTCTTGAAACCAAAGTCTACCATCTTGAAATAGTTGAGGAGAATAATAAATATCTTGCTCGTCTTAACCTTGAATACATACTGAAAGACAACCAAACCGGGCAGGTAATGATTGATCACAGGGCCGACAGGAAATCTATGCTCGATGAAAGAAACCTGAATCTTTTTGCTGCAACAATCAGCAAAATGTTTATTGAAGAGCTGGGGATATTTTCAAATTCAATTCTTTCAGACTTAAAATATTTCTGAGAACAGTCACCGGATAACTTCATGAAGCCAGTCAACCGACATAAAGCCAGACAAATACTGGAAACCAAAAACACCAGTTGCCGGCTTGAAGAAAACACCTTGTTTATATCAGGCCAGCTCAGGGTCAATGCAGCAGGTGACTTTACAAGAGCCGTTCTGAAAGAATTTCGTGCTTACGGTTTTCCGGAGATAACCATAAACCTTAAAGAGCTTGATGATATTGACAGTGCCGGGGTTACAGCACTCTTCTATGTAAAAAGAAAATTATCGGCGAAGATTTCCGGCATCAGGATTGAAGGCGGAAGCGCCAACATAAACCGTAAAATAGAACTGTTCAGTTCTGAAATTCCCATTGAGAAGAAGCCGGAGGAGGCGTTTGAAATAACAGAGGCGGTCGGAACGGAAACATATAAATTCATAACTTCCTATCTCTATGGTTTTCTTCTTCTCACTGCAGACACACTATACTGGGCAGCAGCTGACCTTTTCAGGACCAAAACCACCAGGGAAGGTGAATTTGTTAACCAATCGGTTAATATAGGCGTAAATGCCGCCCTGATAATAATTATAATGTCATATGCAATCGGTTTTGTAATGGCGGTGCAATCGGCACAATATCTTCGCGATTTTGGGGCCAATATATATATTGTTGACCTTGTAGTTATCGGCATTATGAGTCAGATGGGTCCACTTATAACAGGGGTGCTGGTGGCCGGCAGAAGCGGTTCCTCCATTGCGGCAGAAGTGGCGACAATGAGGGTGACTGCCGAGCTGGATGCACTGAAAACCATGGGGCTGGAGCCGGTCCGGTATGTTGTAGTACCTAAATTGTATGCCAGTCTCTTTACCATACCTCTTCTAATCATACTTTCAAATGTATCGGGAATCGCCGGAGGAGCCTCAGCAGCTTTCTACAGTCTCGACATTACTCCCGAAATTTTTATAAACCGCATGGCAGGGGTTATGCAGAATAAAGACCTGCTTACAGCCTTTGTAAAAAGCCAGGTCTATGCCGTTATTATTGTACTTACCGGCGCCTTTTACGGTTTCAGGGTTGAAAAGGGGGCTGAGGGAGTTGGAAAGGTTACCACCCAGGCAGTTGTCGTGTCGATATCCCTTGTTATTCTGGCAGATAGTTTAATGGCAGTTTTGTTCTATTAAAAAACTGTAAAAAATGGAAAAAGTCATTCATGTAGAAGGATTATATGCAAAATATGATGATACAGAAATCCTGCACAATGTATCTTTTTCTGCATTTAAGGGCGAAATAACCGTTATCATTGGTGGAAGCGGTTCCGGGAAAACAACTATTCTCAGGCATTTGCTCGGGCTGATTCCAGTGGAAAAGGGATATGTGTCATTACTGGGTAAAGATATATCCGGATTACCCGAAAAGGAAATGAATGACATGTATCATCAGATGGGCGTATTTTATCAGAACGGTGCGCTTATGACCTCCCTTACTGTAGGTGAAAATGTTGCCATGCCTCTTATACACCAGAGTAACCTCCCGAAACCACTTATTGAAGACATCGTCAGGATGAAACTCGGACTATTGAACCTGGAAAAGGCATACGATCTTTATCCATCCCAGCTCAGCGGGGGAATGCTGAAAAGAGTTGCCCTCGCCAGGGCAATAGCCATGGACCCCCCCCTTATTTTCTGCGATGAACCCGGAGCCGGACTGGACCCTGTCTCCCTGGAATCTCTTGACAACCTCATTCTGAACCTGAGAGACCAGCTGGGAATATCAGTAATAATGGTAACACATGAAATTTCAAGTATACTGAGGGTGGCAGACAGGGTAGTGTTTCTTAATCAGGGAAAAGTACTGTTTGAAGGAAGCCGCAAAGAGGCATTAGTATCAGAAGTACAGGAAATAAAAGATTTCTTTTCAGTGCTGCGAACCGATCATATCCGGCAAACTTAATCGGTCAGCCGGACCTCCTGGCTTATCCGGTGCGGCCGGCCTTTATTCAACCCGCTACCCGTCCGGCAGCTCTTTAACATTATATTTTCTTAATGTTTTTTTTTATATTGCCGCCGCATTTCTGCAGATGCTGCAGTAACAGGCTACTCTTATATAAACAATTCCGGAAATCTGATATGACCCTTAATTATATCTGGATAGGCTTTTTCCTTGTTGCAATGCTGGTGGCCCTTTTGAGGGTTCTGGGTTATATCCTCGGAGGGTATATCGAGCCGCTGGTCGGTTATGTTTTTACCGAGGCAGACAGGGATGTTTTCGTGACCATAGTGGAAAGCACTTTTGAAATGGCCAGAATCAGCGTGGATATCGCTGTTTATCTTATTGGTGTAATGGCTTTGTGGCTGGGCATAATGAGAATAGGTGAAAAAGGGGGCGCAGTTACGGGAATGACCCGTTTTGTAATGCCTTTTTTCAAAAGGATATTCCCCCAGCTTCCTGAAAATCACCCCGCATTCGGCTCAATGACGATGAATATCTGTGCGAATATGCTTGGGCTTGACAATGCAGCCACACCGCTGGGTATAAAGGCCATGCAGGAATTGCAGGCGGCCAACCCCGATAAGGACAAGGCTTCCGATCCCCAAATAATGTTCATAGTTCTGAATACCTCAGGCCTGACCATGATTCCCGTATCGGTTATGGCCATCCGGGCAGCAATGGGTGCAGCAAACCCTGCCGATATTTTCCTTCCCATCATGCTGACTACATTTTTCTCGACTATTGCCGGACTGCTGATTGTTTCGGCAGTGCAGCGGATAAATCTTTTTAACCGGGTCGTACTGGGTTATGTCGGCGGATTGTCTCTTATTATCGGGCTTATCATATGGGTATTCAGTAACCTGGCCCCGGCAATGATCGGTATAGTATCGACCTTTGCAGGCAACCTGTTTCTCTTCCTCATCATTATCCTGTTTATTTTCCTGGCATGGAGAAAAAAAGTAAATGTTTACGAACAATTCATTGAAGGAGCTAAAGAAGGGTTCCAGGTTGCCGTAAAAATCATCCCGTACCTGGTGGCGATGCTGGTGGCAATTGGTGTTTTTCGTGCATCCGGAGCACTTGACATGCTGGTTTCGGCCATAGGCGGAATCGTAGGTTTATTTGGCGTTGATACCGAATTTGTGGGAGCCCTTCCCACAGCATTTATGAAACCCCTCAGCGGAAGTGGTGCAAGGGGTATGATGATAGAAGCTTTCAACCATTACGGAGTGGACTCATTTGTGGGCCGCATGGCCGCAACCTTCCAGGGATCAACCGAAACCACCTTCTACACCATTGCCGTATATTACGGAGCAGTTGGTATACGTAACACCAGGTATACGGTAGGTTGCGGGCTCTTTGCCGATCTTACTGCCGTTATTGCAGGCATCTTCATTGCGGGACTCTTCTTCGGATGATATCTCACGGAAATACCCGAAAGCAGCTGGTTAAATCATCCCTTTTCAGGGTTCCACATGCCCCAGGCAGAAAAAAATAACAATTTTCCATATATTTACAATGGCAATTTGACACAAAACAATATTCAATCCACATCCTTGCAATCTGCTCATAATGACTGTCTCTTTTCTTAACCAACTAACACCCCGATTATTATGCGGACAACAAAAACCATTTTAGTATTATTCACATTTGTTTTAACTGCAGGGTTCATCTCAGGCGACCAGCATCAAAAACCTGTTGAACCTGGCTTTTTTCCTTTTTCGGTATGGTATAGCGGAGGTAAGGCACGTGCACCCATGCTGTCGGTGCTAACCGCGGAATCAGAGGAAGAATGGAGGCATGACCTAAGGCAAATAAAGGCGCTTGGCTTCAATACAGTCCGTACATGGGTTGAATGGGCCACCTGTGAACCCGTGCGGGGAGAATACAATTTCGAAAACCTGCATATGCTAATGAGACTGGCGAAAGAGGCCGGTCTGCGTGTATTTATTCAGATGTACGTTGATTCGGCACCGGACTGGGTGGCTGATGAATTTTCCCATGCCCTTTTTAAAACACAGAGCGGAATTCAGGTACAACCACAGGCAGCACCCGGTGCATGTACCGATAACCACGAGGTAAGCGAGGCAGTATTGAACTTTTATACCGAGACTGCAAAAGTCGCCGCATCATATGACAATTTTTTCGGCTGGGATCTCTGGAGCGAACCTCATATCATAAACTGGGCGCATCTGGATTATGTGCCCAATGTGCAGTTTTGTTTCTGCGACGGTACAATAGGACGGTTCAGGGACTGGCTGATGGATAAGTACGGTTCACTCGAGAACCTGAACAGGTCGTGGCACCGTACTTTCATGTCATGGGAACAGGTTGACCCGCCCAGGTTCAGTACCATATTAAGCTATACAGATTTTATCGACTGGAAAACCTTCATATATGAAAAACTGGTGGATGACATGCGGGTGCGCTATGAGGCAATCCGGAAAGCAGATCCCGACAACCTGATCACAGCACATGCAGTGGGAGCTTCCCTTTTCCAGTCTCCCTACGTCGGAGCCGGTGCCACCGATGATTTTATGATGGCAGGTCCGCTGGATTTATACGGCGTATCAATATATCCAAAGCATAATCACCCCGAGCGCGCATGGTCGGTTACCACACTCAGGACGGTAATGGACTTTACCCGCAGTGCCAACAGGGAAAAAGGGGGCTGGTACGTAGGTGAGCTTCAGGCGGGAATGGGAACAATAGCCCTCCTGCTAAGTGATCCGGTTGTTCCGCAGGACCACAATATATGGGCCTGGTCGGCTATTGCAAAAGGCGCAAAAGGAGTGAACATATACGCCTATTATCCAATGTCATCAGGGTATGAAGCCGGTGGTTATGGTCTGATAAACCTTGACGGTACAATTACCGAACGCGCGGTAAATGCAGGTGAGATAGCATCCATTGTTGACCGTAACCAGGAATTGTTCCTCTCCTCCACTCCTGCCAAAGCAGAGATAGGGATTGTTTACAACCCCCTTTCCCAAATGGTGGGCGGCATGCAGCGCCGGGACTTCCCGGGGGCACACACCAACTCCCTGATTGGATATTTCCGGGCTTTTGCCGATCAGAATATACCAGTTGATTTCATTCACCGCGAACATCTCGAAAGACAAGACCTTCAGCAGTATAAACTGGTCATTGTTCCCTGGCCCCTAATGATCACCAGGGAGGCCGCCGATGGGATTAAAGCCTTTGTTGAAGGGGGCGGCTATGTAATGGCCGAAGCCAGGATAGGATGGAATGATGACCGGGGCTATGCCTCGGAGATTATTCCGGGGCTCGGGCTTCACGAAGTGTTTGGAGTAAGGGAACATGAAGTCAGATTGCGGGAGAATGTCGAAATAGAAATTGAAATAACCGATAATTCACATCCTGCAACATCACAACTGGAAATAGGCCATATCCTCAGCGGGTCACTGTACGAAAAGTCGGTAGTTCCGCTGGAAAACCGTGAGGTGGATGTGCTTGCAAGACTGGGTGACGGAAGAGCTGCTCTTGTCAGCACAAAATATGGCCAGGGCGAAGCAATGCTTATTGGATCATACCTGGGAATGGCAAATCATCCTGATCCTGTTCCCGGTAACGAGAAATTTTTTCTAAATCTCCTTAACTGGGCTAACATAGAAAGGCCATTCACAAGCTCGCATGATGGGAATAAGGAAGCATATGTCGAAGTCAGGCTTCAGGAAAACAACAATGGATTTATTCTTTATCTGATCAATCACAGCAATAGCATAGAGGATGTCAGCGTTGCACTCTCGACCCCTGAAAACGGGAATCACAGGGTAAGGGATGTGCTGACCGACCAGGAAAGAAGAGTAAGGGCAAGGAACAATGTGCTGAACCTGGACTCCAGGCTGGATGCCAAAGAGGTCAAGGTAATGGAGATCCGCTTCTGACAGACAAAATACCGGATAATAAAAACATAATGGCTGTAATCGGCATGGACCTGGGCGGCACGAAATTATCGGCTGCAATATTCACTGACGAAGGATCAATCCTTTCAGAAACAACTGTAAGGCTGGATGACAGAAAAGGCAATGATGTTGGCAGGCTTATAACAGAGGTGGCCGGAAAACTGGTCGGCTCATACACGGATGCCCACGGCAGGATAAGGGGTATTGGCATATGCGTACCGGGAATTTACCATGCATCTTCAGGAAGAGTCTGGGCCCCTAACATATCAGGATGGGATGATTATCCTCTGCTGGAAGTATTATCTGCTGCCTTTAAAAATGAAAATATTTCCGTAAATATAGACAGCGACAGGGCATGCTCTATACTTGGAGAAACATGGAAAGGGATCGCCCTTAACAGCCGGAACGCCATTTTCATGGCTGTAGGAACTGGGATAGGGGCAGGTATCCTGTGTGATGGCAGGATAATCAGGGGACATGCCGATATAGCCGGGTCGGTTGGATGGATGGCCCTTACCCCGCATTTCCACGAAAAATACAAAAATTGCGGATGTTTCGAATACCATGCATCAGGTGAGGGACTTGTGAAAACCGCAAATGACCTGCTTGCCGGACTGGAGGTCTATAACTCCTCCAGCCCAAAATCGCCTTTCACCTCGGCCATGCAGGTTTTTGAAGCCTATGAGAACGATGATCCCGTTGCCAGAGATGTATTGAACCAGGCAGTTACCTTCTGGGGAATGGCAGCTGCCAACCTTATAAGCATATTCAACCCCGAAATTATTGTTTTTGGAGGAGGAGTTTTCGGTCCTGCAAAACGCTTTCTCGATCAAATCAAAAAGGAAGCATCCAAATGGGCACAACCAATAAGCATGGGACGGGTTCGGTTTGAGGTATCCGGTCTTGGTGGCAATACAGGTCTTGTGGGAGCCGGTAAGCTTGCCCTTATGACAGCGGAATCACAGCTTGATTAAAATAAATCCATGGCCCTGAACAAATCCGGATATTACCGGGAACTGAATATTAATCGGACATTATGCTAAAATAAAAATGCCGGAATACAATAAAAAACTCATTTTCATTTCAGCCTGCATGGGCATGCTTATCTTCGGAATCGTAATGGCAGTGCTTGGTGCAGTCCTTCCCTCCGTGATTGAAAAATTCCAGATTGACATGGGAGATGCGGGTTCACTTTTCCTGATAATGAACCTTGGCATGCTCCTGGGCTCAGTGGTATTCGGTCCGCTGGTCGACCGTTACGGATACAAGGGGCTGCTGGCATTGTGTGCGTTTCTTGTATTTGCAAGTATAGAAGGAATAGCAATATCCCCATCGGTAAATATTCTCCGGATATCACTTTTTTTGGTAGGATTTGCCGGTGGTTCCATCAATGGAGGCACAAATGCCCTGGTCTCTGATATCAGCGAAGAAAACAGGGGGGGAAGACTCAGCCTGCTGGGAGTGTTCTTCGGTGTAGGAGCACTCGGAGTGCCATTCCTGCTGGGTACTCTGCTCGACAGGTTCTCATACGAAAGCCTTATCGGTTTCGTAGGGGTACTTATCCTTATCCCATTCGCCCTTTTTACTGCCATCAAATTCCCCTCTCCCAAGCATGAACAGGGCTTCCCGCTTGCTGACGGACTGAAGCTGACAAGGGAGGGAACATTACTGCTCTTCGGACTTGTGCTTTTCATGCAAAGCGGCCTGGAGATGACCATGGGCGGGTGGTCAGCCACATATTTAAGCGAGGAGATCAATATCCAGCCCAGACAGTCGGTTCTTTTTCTTTCCCTGTTCTGGCTTGGATTGATTTTTGCAAGAATTGCACTTACCGGTATTTTGCTTCATGTTTCCAAATTTGCAGTTATGATGACATCATTTGCGGTGGCATTTGCAGGTGTGGTAATGCTACTGTTGTCGCAAAGTCTGGCAATGGCGCTTCCGGGACTGCTGCTGACCGGGATTGGTTTTGCGGCCATATTTCCCCTTGTTTTTGCATATGTGGGCGACCTGTACCCCAAATTTTCCGGCACTGCTTTCGGGGTTATCCTTGCAATAGCTCTTCTGGGCGGCATGACATATCCCTTTATAGTGGGACTACTTGCAGAAAATTTCGGCCTGCGGACATCCTTGTTTCTGGTCCCGCTAACGCTGATATGTTCATCTTTTCTCTTCTGGAAAATAAACAAAAGGATCAGACCGCCGGGCTGATGGAACATTGTATTCTTAACTGCTTGCCCAGGCATTTACCCGGCAGTACCGGCCTTGTTTCTACCCTGCGGCATCAGTCCAATCAAATCATATAATAATAATAAAAAAAAGGAGGTAAACATGTTAGCAAAACAATGGTTATCCAATGCCAGGGGCATAATGGATAAAATTGAAAATACCCAGATGGAAAATATTAAAAAGGCTGCCGGGGTAATGGCCGACTCAATTGCAGCAGGAAGATGGGTACACACTTTCGGGTGCGGCCATGCAACCATTCCCATCGAGGAGATGTATCCGCGTATTGGCGGATTTGTCGGTTTCCATCCAATGATAGAATTGCCGCTGTCATTTTTCACCCACATAGTCGGGGAAATGGGTGTCCACCAGTTTGTTTTCCTTGAGCGCGTAGAAGGTTATGGTACACAAATAATGAAAAGTCATAGTTTTGATACCCGCGATACAATGTGGCTGTTTTCCCATTCCGGCATCAATAATGTGAATATTGACGTGGCTTTAGAGGCCAAGCGACTGGGTATGAAGGTTATCGTCCTTGGTTCTGCCGGAGAGTTCGAGGGAGTTAAATCACGTCATTCTTCAGGCAAACAGATTTTCGAACTGGCTGATATTGTTGTTGACACCTGCGTTCCTGCTGGTGATGCATCGGTAGATCTGAAGAATCACAAGGATAAGATCGGGCCGGTATCCACAATGGGTTTTGTAACGGCTGTATGGATGATAATATGCACCGTTGCAGAGGAGCTGGTTGAAAGAGGGGAAAAACTGTACATACACCCCTCACACAACGTGCCGGGCGATACTACTGCCCGTGAAAGGCTGAATGAAGCCCTTGCCGAGTACAAGCAACGCATTGCAGGTGTCTGACCCGGCTTCCCTCACCCGGGATAATCAGGAGTAATAATCCCCTTAATATGTTCCATTTTTAAATATCCGGCAGCACTGCCGGATATTTTATTATGCAACCTGCGTAAAGATTTTCATCTGGAACACCCCGCGTGCTTAGCTGCCCGAATAAAAAAAGGAATTTCAGCTGAACAACAAGGGTGAAAAACTGTTTAATAGTGGACTAAAAAAATAAAAAAAGTTTTCTCAGGAAAAACATTAACTGCAAATATTTATGCGCCGACTGCAAATTTCCCTTATGGCCGGTTTCCTGCTTTTAACAGTAGCCGGGACAAATGCAGGAAATAATACCGGCAACTTCCCGGGAACAGAGCCGTTTAAGCTGAGCTACCAGGAAGCAATTGAGTATGCACTGGAACACGGCACAGAAATGCAGGCAGCAAGGCTTGATCTGGAAATTGCCGGAAGGAACCAGTGGGAGATCACAGCATCCGGTCTGCCCCAGATAGATGCGTCTGCAAATTATCAATATAACTTCCGTATCCCCACCCAACTGGTACCGGCTGAGTTTTTCGGCGGAGAGCCCGGGGAATTCGTGGAGGTACAGTTCGGAACAGAGCAGAACTTGACTGCTTCGGCTACCGTCAGCCAGCTTGTATTTGACGGCTCGTATATAGTGGGATTAAGGGCAGCGCGAATATACAGGGAACTCAGCCGGCAAACCCTGCAGCGGTCGGAACTGGAAGTGAGAAACCAGGTTTCGGAAACCTATTTTATAGTATTGCTGAGCCGCGATAACCTTTCAATTGTCAGGGACAATCTTGCCAACATGAAAAAAACACTTGATGAAACCCGGGAAATATACAAGGCAGGATTTACAGATCAGATAAACCTGGACCAGCTGCGGCTGTCTGTTTCAAATATGCAAAACAGGGTGCAGAACATGGAACGGCAATATGAAATCAGCAAGAACCTTCTGAAATTCCAGATTGGCTATGACATAGACCACGATATTGAACTCACCGATTCACTTGAGGAGCTTTTTAACCGTATGCTGATTGAAGCAGACAGTGGCATTGACGATGATTTTGATTATGAGGATCATATAGACTACAAGGTAATGCTTTCAAGGCAAACCATGGATTACATGGCCCTCAGGCGGCAGCAGTCATTTTTTCTGCCCAGGCTGACTGCCTCATATACATATCAGCAAATGGCCATGAGAGACGAGTTCAATTTTACCGACAGGTCAAGGCCCTGGTATCCTTCATCCTTTTTGGCTGTCACCCTGAATATACCGATTTTTTCGAGCGGATTAAGATCTGCAAGAGTACAGGAGGCACGTCTGGAGCTTTACAAGTCAGAACTGGCGACCCGCCAGGTGTCCCAGTCGCTTAAACTGCAGATTGCAGAAGCCAGAACCCGTTTCAGGAATGCAAGGGAACAATACGGAAACGAAACAGAAAACCTTGAGCTGGCTGAAAAGATTCTCAGACAGACAACCATAATGCACAGTGAGGGCATGGCTACGAGCCTGGAGCTGACCCAGGCAAGCAATCAGCTCCTTGAAACGCAGGCAAATTATTACACTGCAATGTTTGAATTCATAAATGCCAAAAATGATCTTGACAAAGCCCGGGGAATATAAATTGCACCATAAAAGCCACGTGACTTAAAAAAGCGATATCACAAGTGCCAGAACCATCAGTGAGCAAAATCCATTAATCAAAAATGAAAGTACCCCCGGTACAAAAAATAAATGAAAAATGAAGTCCACCAACATATTAATAATGTTTTCATTGATTACGGCGATATCTGTTTTTCCGTCCTGTAATAATGATCCTCCCGGTGAGCAAAGACCGCAGGCGATCCGCGATACCATTTCTGAATACCGCCAGCAGATCGCACATTTGAACCGTGAGATCAGCCGGATGGAAAGGCAACTGACCGATATGGGTGAAAGGGTGCCGGCCAGGGCAGCGACAAAAATCCGAGTCGAAAAAATCCAAACCAGGGACTTTGACCACTTTTTCACAATCAACGGTTCGGTGGAGGCAGTGCTCGATGCAACTATTAGTCCCGAGATAAACGGTCAGATGGAAACGGTAAGTGTAAGCCGGGGCGACCGGGTAAGTGCGGGACAGGTTGTAGCCCGGCTCAGCACATCGGTAATCGAAAGCAACATTGAGGAAGTTAGAACCAGTCTCGAAATGGCTGAAACTGTATATGAAAGGCAAAAAAGACTCTGGGAGCAGGGGATCGGAAGCGAAATGCAATACCTGGAAGCCCGGAACAGATACCGGAGCCTTCAGAAAAGCCTTGCGACACTGGAGTCGCAACTCGGACTGGCAAACTTACGTGCTCCCTTTTCCGGAATAGTGGATGATATTTTCGTTAAGGAGGGGGAACTGGCCATGCCGGGATCTCCGGTTATGCATGTCATTAACCTGGATAACCTGTATATCAATACCGATGTCTCGGAAAGATACCTGCCTATGGTGAATGCCGATGACAGCGTAATACTGAGGTTCCCAGTATATCCGGATTATGAATACTATGTTCCCATCCACCGGCTGGGTAATGTGATAAACCCCGACAACCGGTCATTCCGGCTGCAACTCCGGATCAGCAATCCCGGACAAATGCTCAAGCCAAATATGGTGGCAACCCTTGGCATAAGAACATTTTCGGTCGAAGATGCCATAGTAATTCCCTCGGTTCTTATCAGGCAGGATGTGCAGGGCTATTACGTTTTTGTAGCTTATGAAAATGCCGATGGCAACTACTATGTTGAACAGAATTATATTGAAAGAGGTCCTGAGAGCGAGGGCAAAACCATTATAGAGAGCGGACTTGATCCGGGCGACCTGCTTGTTACCGAGGGCCATAACAGGGTGGGTCAGGGAGATCTTGTTCAGCTGGCAGATCAATGAGCATTAAATGACCAATTCACCTGCAAGCATTAACAGCCATGAACGGACCATCAGATAAAACCAAACCAAGGGAATTCAGGCCTACCACAGCTGCCCTGAAAAACAGGAGTACCATTTTCCTGCTTACATTCATACTGGCACTGGCCGGGATCATATCCTACAGGACCCTTCCAAAAGAGCTGTTCCCTGATGTGGTCATTCCAACTGTTATGGTGGTTACCAATTACCCGGGAAATCCTCCCATAGACATGGAGAACCTTATCACCAGGCCGCTGGAAAAGGAAATAAACACCATTTCAGGTATTGACAAGTTACGTTCGACTTCCGCCCAGGACAATTCCACAATTATTGTGGAGTTCGAAACCGATATTGACATAAGATCTGCCCTTCAGGATGTGAAAGACGCGGTTGACAGGGTGATGCCGGATCTGCCGGCAGATATCCCGGCCGATCCCATGGTGCTCGACATCGATTTCTCTGATTTTCCCATCATGAACATCAATCTCTCTGGTGAATTCAGTATTGACCAGCTTAAGCGTTTTGCCGATTTCCTTCAGGAAGAGATCGAACTGGTGCACGAGATATCAGAGGTAGAAATTACCGGCATCCCCGACAGGGAAATTCAGATCAATCTTGATCCCCTGCAGATGGATGCCCTCGAACTAAGCTTCACTGACATAGAAAACGCCATATTGCAGGAAAATATATCTGTAGGGGGCGGCTCTATTTTATTTGATGATGATACCCGTTGGGCAGTACGCACCATCGGAGAGTTTACCGATGTAAGGGAGATAGAACAAATTATTGTGAAATATGAAATGGGCAATATTGTTCACCTGGGAAACATAGCTGTAATTCAGGACTCTTATGCCGAAGCCGCAAGTTTCGCCCGGCTTGATGATGAAACGGTTGTATCCCTCCAGGTTATAAAAAAGGACGGCGAGAACCTGCTTGATGCCACTGAAAAAATATCCGATATTATTGACCGGGCCCTGGAAACAGGTGAACTCCCGGAAGGGCTGACTATCACCATAACCAATGACCAGTCGGAAGACATCCGCACGCAGCTCAGCAACCTTGAGAACAGCGTAATCCTGGCTGTGATTCTTGTCATCTTTGTACTATACCTGTTCCTGGGAGTCAAGAATGCGCTTTTCGTCGGACTGGCAATACCGCTGTCAATGCTCTCGGCTTTCATGGTGCTTGGGGCACTGGGCATCCAGATCAATATGATCGTCCTTTTTTCACTTATACTGGCACTGGGATTACTGGTTGACAACTCCATTGTGGTTGTAGACAATATTTACCGTTTCGTGGAGAGGGGGAACACCGTTCTCGACTCGGCAAAATATGCAACCGCGGAAATAGCAACACCCATAATCACCTCTACGGCAACCACCCTGTCAGCCTTTATCCCGCTGGCATTCTGGACAGGCATTGTGGGAGAATTTATGGTTTACCTTCCCATAACTCTTATAATTGTCTTAACCTCATCACTCTTTGTGGCACTGGTTATAATTCCTGTATTTTCGAAGGCCTTTTTCCGTGACGGGGAAACCGCTGCGAGTGAATCCTCCGCTAAGGTACATGCACGGCCCGTATATAAAAAACCGGTATTTTATATGGTGGCACTTGCAGTTTCAGGGGTAATACTCCACCTGGCTGCAATAACCCTTTTAGGAAATATATTTCTCCTGGCTGCTTTTATCTGGGCATTGAGTTATTTTGTGCTGGGACGGCTGCAGCAATGGTTTCAGATTAAGCTGCTCCCCTTTAACGAACGTTTGTATTCCCGTACTCTTTCTTTTGCACTCAAAGGAAAAAACCCATGGTTTTTTGTAGCCGGCACCATGGTTTTCCTGATTATTTCAGTAATATTTTTCGTTTTCCGGAGTCCCAATGTTTTATTTTTTCCCGACCATGAGGCGCAGTACATTAATATTTTGGCTGAAATGCCCACCGGAACGGATATAAGAGGTACTGACAGACAAGCACGGAAAATTGAGGATCATGTTTCAGAAATAATTGCTCCCTACAGGCATATCGTAAAATCGGTGCTTACCACCGTGGGCCGGGGTGCAGGCGGGGAGATGGAATTCACGGTCGGCGACACGCCCAGCCGTGCCAGAATTACGGTCACTTTTATCGAATACCAGTACAGGGAAGGGATAAACACCAACAATATAATGGCAGAAATCAGCCGCGAGCTGCTTGGCAATTACCCGGGGATCGAATTCAGTATAGAAAAAAACCTGTCCGGCCCACCGGCCGGCCCTCCTGTAAATATAGAAATCAGCGGCAGGGATTTTGACCGGCTGCTGACTGTAACAAATGAAATAAAGCAGGAAATTGAAGGTTCAGGCATACAGGGAATTGAAGGCCTTTCTATGGATATTGATGTTGACCTTCCCGAAATAACGGTGAATATTGACCGCGAGAGGGCAAGGAGATACGGGCTGTCAACAGCTGTTATTGCAAATAATATACGAACATCCCTTTTTGGAAATGAAGTATCAACCTTCAAAATAGGTGAAGAAGAATTCCCCATTATGATGAGGCTCCGGGAGGAATACCGGTACAACCTCAGCAGCCTGATGAATCAGCAGATAACGTACCGCAGTCCCTCCACCGGACAGATGATGCAGGTGCCGATATCGGCCGTTGCCTCACCGCAGTTCGGCAAGACATACAGCTCTGTGAACAGGATAGGAATGAGAAGGGTAATCACCCTCAGCTCAAATGTACTGCCGGGCTACAATGCCAACAGGATCAATGAGGAGCTAAGGGAACTCCTTGCCGGTTATAATATACCGGATGGCTATGATTATGAATTCACGGGAGAACAGCAGGAACAGCAGGAATCAATGGAATTTCTTATTACGGCACTGCTGATAGCCCTGGCCCTGATTTCACTGATACTCGTTACCCAGTTCAATTCCGTTGTCAAGCCCTTCATAATAATAGGAAGCGTGGTTTTCAGCACTGCCGGTGTATTTTTTGGAATTGCCCTTTTCAATATGGAATTCGTGATCATTATGACCGGAATAGGAATCATAAGCCTTGCAGGGGTTGTAGTGAACAATGCAATAGTACTGGTTGACTATACCGATTACCTGCATGACAGGAAAAAAAGGGAACTGGATATTGATGAAGACATGTTCCTTGATGACGCCGGTTCACTTGCCCTGATCCAGGATGCGGGTGAAACCAGGTTCAGGCCTGTGATACTTACGGCCATAACCACAGTCCTGGGTTTGCTTCCCCTTGCCATGGGACTTAATATTAACCTTGTGACACTTATGACCGATCTGCGTCCGCAGATCTACTTCGGAGGTGACAATGCTGCGTTCTGGAGCCCTATGGCATGGACCGTAATATTCGGACTGACAGTAGCCACGTTCCTGACCCTTGTAATCGTTCCCAGTATGTACCAGATCATCCTGTCGCTTCGGCTAAAAACAATGAAATGGCTGAAGGGGGATGCTATAGTTCATTCATGAACAGTCCTCCTGTTTCCATTCCTGCTGAGACTGGCCTGGCATACTAGTATCCCGCCGGCGGGAATATGGATTACCGCTGGTATTTCCTGGCAAAAAAATAAACCGGGACCCCGGCCAGTAATATTCCTGCCCCCACCATAGCCCCTGTACCGGTATAGGCAAGACTCGAATAGAGCATGTAAATACAGGCAATTAGAAACAACACCGGGGGCAAGGGATATAGGGGCACCCTGTAGGTGCCGGCTTCATTAAAATTGCGATACCTGAAAACAAACAGGCTGAAGGTGGTAAGAAGAATGAAAACCCAGAAAACCGGTGCCGTATAATCTACCATGGTGCTTATGGCCTGCTGCGACCATGCCCCGGTCCCCACCAGCATGAGTGCAATAACTCCCTGGAAAACAAGGGCGTTGACAGGAGCATTACTGCCTTGATCCCATTTCCCCATGAATCTGAGAAGCCTGAAATCACGGCCAAGTGCATAATTGGTGCGCGCGCCGGTAATTATGGTGGCATTGGCGGTTGACAGTGCGGCAATGATTACAAGGATGGCAACAAATACCGATGCACCGGGGCCGAATATCCTTTCGGTAAGCAGATACCCTACGGTATCAGATTCCCTGAGAGTTTCCAGCCCGAGTACATACAGGTAGATGAGATTGACAAGCACATACAATGATGTTATAATCACTATGCCAAAAACCAGTGACCTGACAATGCTGCGCCTGACATTATGAAGCTCCCCGGTAAGGTATGCTGCCTCACTCCATCCTCCGTAGGTTAAAAGGACAAATATCATAGCCAGGCCGGGCGCCCCACCGGAAAAGACCTCGCCCCCGTTTCCTGCCGCTGCCAGACCTGCCCCTTCACCCGGGGAAATCATAAACCCGGCAACAGATATGGTTACAAGGGTCAGCACTATAATGGAAGCAAGTATATTCTGGGTCCTCCGGGAATGAATGGTGCCCAGTACATTCAATCCTGTGAGCACTATTACCGTTGCAGCAGCATAAATAGATGAACTATAGGTGCCAAGGTCCAGTATCACAGAGGCATAGTCTCCCATAATAAAAGCCACAAGTGCAATGGAACCGGTTTGTATAACCGTCATCCTGCCCCAGGAAAGGAAAAACCCGGTTGCAGGGCCGAAGGCCCTCCTGAGAAAATGGTACTCCCCTCCCGCATCGGGCATTGCAGAAGAAAGCTCGGCATAACACAAGGCACCCATAAGGGAAATGAATCCGCCGGCAACCCAGAACAGGATAAACTGCAATTCGCCGGCTGAATTAGCGGCTACAATGGGTGGCAGCCGAAATATTCCGATACCTACAACGATACCGATTATCACTGCCATAGAGCTGAAAGTAGAAAAAGAGGGAAGAGGCCGGCCGGAACCGAAAGAATTCCTCATCTTCTCCTGAGTGTAGCCGACCATTTCTCAACGGACCGGGAATTCCCGCTATGTATCTGTGCCGTACCTGTAATCTTCTCACCTTCAACAATGCCATGAAACACATAACTGTTATTCCCCCGGTCAGTAGCTGAAAAAGTTATCCTTTCTCCAGCAAGCAGCGGGTCCTGAATTGCCAGCGTACGGTTGCCGGAGCTTAGTTCCAGATCAATTTTCTGGAATTCCTGCCCTGCCTTCATGGAAAATTTCTGACCATTGGAAACCCATTCCCATTGACCGCTCACATCAGCGGGAATAACCCAGTAATAAACATGGCGGTTATCAACCCGTACATGCTCATCTGCTTCCCAGTCTCCCATGCTGAAACTATGTGAGACAATCCTGGTGCCGGGCCTGAGCTCCTTGAGAAGCACCGGTCTGAGTTTAAGATTCACGGAACTTAATAAATACATGGTTATTACTGTTGCCCTGCTGATATCAGCTTCAAAAAGGTCCCCCTCCAGAAATACAACCCTGTCCTGAACACCGGCTTTCCTTGCGTTATTGACTGCCTCGGTAACCCTTACCGGGTTAAGGTCAATGCCATGGCCAACCGCTCCCCGTTCCGCCGCTGCAATAACAATCCGGCCGTCACCGGAACCAAGGTCAATGACATAATCTCCCGGACCTACATTTGTAACATCAAGCATGCTTGCTACCACGTCATAAGGTGTAGGCACATAGGGAACATCAAGGTCCTGCGCATTGCACTGGTAGGAAGGCAGTAAAATCAATACAATGGAAATAACCATTGATATTTTCAAATCGATTGTTTTCTTCATTCGAATATAATAAGAGTTATTAATGATGGGAGACCCACACGGCAAATGATAATTTTAATTA
>SLJO01000225.1 GCA_007135095.1 Bacteroidales bacterium
ATGCAAACACATTAATAATGATAAAAATCACCACTTTAGTTTATGAGACTAAAGTGGTGATAATATGTAATTATATTGCCTGTTACGATAAAAATTTGTTCGGGGTTACAACAAAGATGCAGATCATTTAAATGCTTTTTCAGGCAGCCCGTCGCCACAGAGTTTCAGCCTGTGAAAATATTCAGGCACCTGTTTTAATGTCGGCTTCAGGATCATTTTGGAGGAATGGCCGCTGTGTTGTTTCTTTTAAAGGTCATGCACCAGGATAACTGGTAAAGATCAGATCCATGGTTTTTCATGTTTTCCCTGTCAAGGGAAGTAACAACCGGTATCATGACATCAGCACCGGGCTGCCAATTGGCCGGTGTAACAATATTACCCTCATTGTGGATTGTCTGCAGGGCAGTTAAGGTTCTCTTTAATTCAACAGTATTATTTCCTACTTCAAGTGGATAGTAAAAGGCAGCACGTACTATATTAAGGGGATCGATAATAAACACTCCCCTGCTAGTAAGGCTTTTTTCAGAATAGATCAATCCATAAAGGCATGCAATGGTGTAAGTTCTGTCATCAACAAATGGAAAGTTAATCTTCATAGCTCCTCTGTCCTTATAATTGATCTCTTCCAGAACCAGTTTCCAGTTTCTGTTTTGCTCCGGTTTATCAGGTACAAGTACTACGATCTTTGCATTTAATTCCCCGAAACTGTTTTGAAAATAAGCCAGTTCAAGGATTTCAGATGAGCTGACGGGTGTAAATGATTTTGGTTGTGCAACAAGTATTTTCCAGCTCAAGCCTAAGTCTTCTGGAAAATTAATATCCCCCTCGGTGGATTTGGCAATGAAGGAAGGGGCAGTAGCTCCGATAAGAGGATTCCTGTTCATATTATGCTGCGTCCATGCCAGGACGGCAGTTAATATGAATAATGCGGTAAATAAAAGCCCTTTTTTCATCTTTGTAGTTTTAGTTTAGCCTGATTATATTTTCTGGACAATATAAAATTAGTTAAGAAAAGAGGACAGAACATATCAATTTTTGAACAAAAGGTTTAAATTTTTGAAGAATTCTTTCAATTATATTGCAAGGATTTCAAAAATCAAAATGATACATAAGGAGGGTTGGACAACTTCAGTTTAGGTTGATTGCTCGGATTTCATTTGATGGTTTTTTTGACAAGTTATAACGGTGGTAACCCCAGTTCCCGCCTGAGGGCAATAAAACGCGGATCTGAACGAAGATTTTTGTATTCAGGTGCGAGAGTTTCCCTGAGGCTCAACCTGCCTTCTTTAATGCCGGATTCAAGTATCTCAAGAGTTTTTTCATCCTCGCCAAGGAGTGCATAATAAAAAAGCCCCGCGTAATTATCTTCATCTGTTTCCAGGCGCCAACGCAAAAATCCGTCAATTCCGCCAACCCGGAATATACTGTCGAGGTCTTCCGGGGACCAGCTGACTGTTATTATTCCCAGTTTTCTAAGGCTTTCATGTGCGTCAGATTCATTCTGCATTATAAGGTGTATTTTAGACTCCAGGATCAAAGCCCATTGATGATCGGCAACCAGCTCAAGGCATACCTGATTTTCTGCAAGAGCTTCAGTGAATTTGCCATCATTGTAATAATATAAAGCGCTGAAATGACGGATAACAAATGAATACGGATCAAGCTCCAGGGCAATATCAATATGCTCCCTTGCCTGGTGGTTTCTGCCCATGATGGCTAAAAGTTCCGAATAATACTGATGGGCTGTGGAAAAGTTCGGATTAACCCGGATGGCCTGCAGAAGTTGATTTTCCGCCTTTACCCAGTTCTGTTCAGCGTAAATATAAACGTCACCCAGAACTGCATGCGCCTCGGCCAGTTCAGGATCCAGCTCCAGGGCCTTTTCTGCCAGGCAGATAGCTTTATCTATTCCCCCATCAATCTCCATCAATCCCTGCAGGGCCATAAGGTGATAGTTGTCCGAAAGTCCTGCATATGCAAGGGCATAATCCGGATCTTCCGCTATGGCTTTTTCATAATATGCGATTCCTTTTTCATAACCCTCAATACTCCTCCGGGAGGAGTGGAAACGTCCCATGAGATAGTATTTATAAGCCTCCGTATTTGTTGTGTGATTATTCTGAATCTGTTGTTTATCTTCAGGTGAGAGAACAGACTGCAGCCGTTCGGCTACGTTCAGGGCAATATTATTCTGGATGGCAAAAATGTCGGTCATTTGCCTGTCGTAATTCTCCGACCAAAGGTACCGGTCATGACGGGCATCGATAAGCTGAACAATTATGCGCATGTTATCCTCCTGCATCCTAACGCTGCCTTCAAGAGCGAAATTTACATTCACCCTCCGGGCGATCTCAGGGGCCGAAAGGTTGCTGCCGCGAAACTGTTCGGACGAGGTGCGGGATAAAACCCGCAAATCCTTTATCTTTAAAAGTTGGCTGAGAATATCCTCGGCTATACCATCAGCAAAATATTGGTTATCCTGATCAGGGCTGAGATCTTTAAAAGGCAGGATGATGAGTGACTTTTCCAGGCCTGATATAGATTTAATGGTTTCTTTTTTGCCGCTAAAAACAAAATAAACTATATGCAGGATAATAAGAAAAAAAAGGATGCCAGCGGAAACAATAACCCATTTCCTGTTAGTTTTAAAGGCAGGTATTACTTCTTCCGGCTCCATTTTACCGCGTTTACTGTTTTGACCGGGACTAGTTAGTCCGTACTTAAGGGCTTCTCCGGTGGTAAACCCATAATAATCATGGAAACAATGGTTAAAATAAGCCGGACTGCCAAATCCCACCTGGTAAGCTATTTCAGAAGCGTGTCCTGCCCTTTGCTGTAAAAGTTCCATGGCACGCTTTAACCTTATTTCCCTTATGAACTGGCTGGTATTCTGGTTTTTTATAGTATGTAGCCTTCTGTTAATCAGGGAAGGGCTCACACTGGCTTCGCGTGCAAGGTCACCCACCCCAAAGTTTTCGTTTTGCAGGTTTGCAAGAACAATGCCGGTGAGTTTATGGATAAATGCCTGATCTACCGGGGAGTTTTCGATCATGGCCTTTATTATTAATTAACACAAGTTACGAATATTCGGGTGGAAAATCAAGTGTCCGCTCTGGCCCGAAGAATTTATTTGAAGGATTTCTCAGGTAGCCCGTCGCCACAGAGTTTCAGCCTGTGAAAATATTCGGGTATCTGTTTTCCGGTGAGCTGATCGACATAAATCTTTGCCAGGTACTGGCCAAGCATGAAGCCCTGGCCACGCAAACCAAGGAATAAACCCTTTTGGGGATCAATTATCATTCTTGGCTCTACATAATAGCCTGCCCAGACAGCCTGAAAGCC